>DBZJ01000036.1:185-29178 GCA_002311635.1 Syntrophaceae bacterium UBA1163 | reverse complement strand
TACTTAATGCGTTTGTATTAAATTGTCAAAGCCACAACGATTAGAGCGATTTGAGCAGGAAGCGGAGTTTCTTCGTGTATGCACCCATCCCGCTATAATGAGAATCTACGATAATGGTACATATCCTGAAAAAGGGGAAAAATACCCGTTCTTGATTGTGGACTACCTTCCGCAAACACTAGATCAATTAATTTTACGAACCATGACGACCGCTGAACGGGTTAGTTATACTCTTCAACTCCTATCGGCATTAGCTTACCTTGACCATCACAACCCACCGGTTGTCCATAGAGACGTAAAGCCCAAGAATATTTTCGTAAAAGGTAGGTCCTGCGTTCTGGGTGACTTTGGGCTTATGAAGTTTCTTAATGAAGATAGTGACATTGATCGTGAGATATACAGGGACATTGCCGGGCCAGGGATGCCATACTATTATCGATCCCCCGATCTCGTGGCTTATGCAAAAGGAGAAGCTCAGCTGACTACTAAGAGCGACGTTTTCCAGCTGGGACTCGTTGTCGCTGAGATGTTTACTGGAAAGAATCCATCGGAACCACCGAAGGAGATCTTAGATCCAGTGAAATTGAATGAACTTGGACCTATTTCAAGTGCCCGCGGTTTGGGAATACACGAATTGATACAGCAGATGCTCTTATTTGATGAGAATAAGCGTCCCGAGCTGTTGATCTCGTGGATCTTTGGGAAGGCATATTCAGGGAAGTTGTGAGTCGGTCCCACGACCTGGATGGCCGCGTCTTCTAATTTTACAAGTGATCACTCCTCAGAATCCTACATTGCTCGTGAGTCAATTTGACATTATCCTGCCGGGAGAAGTGCCCTTCAGGCCACCTGAGTTAATCCTTCCGTACATAACCCCCTTTAAAAAAATCTGAGATATCGTGTTAGACAATCCTGTTTTTTCATTATAGCATCCTGCTCGTGAGTGGATATTTTACATTTTCAGGAGGTATGCCATGAACAAGTTGAAGCTTGTCCGGTTTTTAAAGGAGGTTCCTCAGTGGGACCTCGCGCTCAAGCTCGGAATGAGCCAAGCACAGGTTTCGAATATCGAGAGAGGCCGGATCGAAGTCGGGCATGATCTAAAAATCAAAATAGCGCGGGCATTGGAAGTGGAGATCGGCGAAGTTTTTCCCGAGGGTAACACGGGTGGGGGTCAGGTCTTGCAATAACAAATCTCGGAAGCGATAAAAGGCAGAATTCGCATCTGGTTAAGTGGCGAAGGGGACATCCTATATTGCTCCTGTCAAGAGGGGAAACATAAAAATTTCATCTTTTGTGAAAACAGCAGGTTACAAAACCGTTTCGATTTTGGGAACACTCCTGCCTTAGAATTCTTGTGCAAATTCGTGTCTAGTTCGACGAATCTCTCGCCAATGACGAACTCTGAATCTCAGCGTTATCATTATCCGGTGTGCCACACCCCTGGTGGCCACCTATCATCCTTTATCCAGATTCCAAAGTTCAGCGAGAGGCCCTATATTGTCCCTCACGAGGTCCATCGCGGCCTCCACGTCCATAAACGGGCTTCTCTCGTCGAAAATCAAACATGTTTTTATTCGGCTTTACTCTGCGTCTAAATAAGCCGGATTAAAGGCCTCCTTTTTCTTCATGAGCGTCCAAGCAATCAGAAGCATTTTAGCCGAGAGTTTCACCCTCATCTTCATCTGGATGCCTTTCTCTTTGACCCGGCCTTTTGAAGCTTCCTTGTATAATAGCGCATAAACCCTTTGTTACTGGTCGTGGCAACCAGGGCCGCCTGATACAGGGCATACCGGAGATCAGCCTTGCCCCGTTTCGAGATCTCCGGGATCGCTCTGTCCGAATCCTTTCCACTTCGATCGGCACTAAGGTCTAATCCCCCCATCTTCAGTACCTGTTTGCCATTCTGAAATCGATCCGGATCTCCTATGGCTCCCAATACCTTGGACGACACATCAGGACCAAACCCGGGAATCGTCAAAACGTATCGGTACTCCGGAAACTGCTTGCACAGATCCTGGATTTTATCCTCCGTCTCCTTGATCATCTCTCGGATCTGCCTCAACCCCTCCACCATTACCTTTGCCTCATGCTCAAGCCCAGGCACTCCATCACAACCAATCGACTCCCTCGCCTTCTCCCAGACCGCCTCTAATCGTCGTCTCTTCTCCCTACGGATCCGTCGGGAGGTCACCCGCTCAATAAAGGGCTCCATGTCTAATTGAGCAATTTCAGAAGCGGGTAAACACCACCTCACCACCGACAATCCCTCCGCCCCCAATTGCTCATAGTCTCGATCCATCTCCGGATAATACTGCGCAATCAGATGATTCCGAATCCGTACCCGGTAGCCCTGCTCTTGCTTCTTGAGCCGTCTCTTCAACGAAAGTAACCCTCGTAACCCCCTTAACTCCGCCGAGGGATACTCGTAATACAAACATTTTCCCTGTGAGATCAAATTCGCTACATTGGCTGAATCCTTTACATCATGCTTGTCCCACCGCCCATCCAACGACTCCCGGTTTCGCTTTACCGTCACCCCGGAAACTAATACCACTGTCCTCCCTAAGCTAATCAAATACTCTCCCAAAGGTTTATGATAGTTCGCCGTCGGCTCCATCCCATAGACCACTTTGTTCAACCCATGCTGCGTTCCGAGGGCCTCTGCGTGATCCAAGAGTCTTCTGAACCCCTCATGATCGTTGCTAAATACCAGCCGCCTCAACAGCGTCTTGCCCGTTGTGGTTCCGAAGAAGGCGTGGTGCCGATCCTTCGCAATATCAATCCCTACGATCAAATGCTCCCCCGAATGCCTGACCTCTTTCCTCAGTTGACGAAATTCCTCCAGCCGGTTACGATTTACCTCATCCATTGGAAACCTCCTTCTTAAGAGTTTTGAGATTGGTCGTGCTTACTCTTTTCTCTTAACAGGAGGTTTCTTTTTGGGGTAGACTGGTATTATATATTTACCATTTTACCGGTGGGGGTCTACCCTTGTTCTCCAAGTATATATAACGTCCATAAAATCATAAGTTTCTACTTTTGTAATGATCTACCTCCCTGCCGGGAACAGGCGAATCTCAACCCCTACTCTCTTCCCTCTTGGGTAAAATCCTAAATCCTCGTTTCCACATCACTGCTTCCCCCCTCACCGCGCCCCTGCCTGGCTCTCCAGAGGAGAGGAGAAAGGTGGGGGGGCCGGTGGGTGGAACGGGCGAACTGCCCCCTCAGGCCTTCACAAAACTGATGCCGAAAGTTCCGGGACCCCCATGCGATGTGATGACCCCCCCGAGTTTACACCGGTGAACAAGGGAAACACCCGGAATCTTCATCAGCCTCTCAAGAAGTCCTGTCGCAACGTCGCCGTTGTCCGACTCGGCTACGGAAAGCTGGAGGCGCGAACCTTCCCGGGCTTCGTTCTCCACCAATTCCACGAATCGGTTTAGCAGCCTTTCCGTGGTGCGGATCTTTTCGACGGGTTGGACCTCACCTTCCACCAGCATCAAGAGGGGCTTGATTTTCATGAGGGTCCCCAAAAACGCCTGGGCCTTACCGATACGGCCTCCTCGGTGCAGATACTCGAGAGAATCGACCGAAAAATACGTTTTTATCCTGCGGGTGAGTCCTCGGGCAAAATCGACCACGCTTTCAAAGGAAGCCCCCGAGCTTGCTTTCTCTGCGCAGAGGAGAAGAATCATGCCCAGTCCCAAGGAGGCTTGAAGGGAATCGACCACTTCTACCCGGGCTTCGGGAAAATGACTTCTGGCCAGTGCCGCGGACTGATACGTCCCGCTTAACTTCGATGAAATATGGATGGAGAGGACAGGCTCACCTCTTGCCGTAAAAGGGGTGAAGGCATCGATAAAATCCTGGGGCGAGGGCTGGGATGTGGTTGGGAAGGCTTTTGAGTTCCGCAACATGGTATAATATTCGTCCGGTTCAATATCATGAAAATCGAGCCATGTTCTTTCCCCCAGATGAATCGTAAGAGGAACCATGCCTATGTCGTATTTCTGATAGAGGTCTCTCGATAGGTCCGCAGTGCTGTCTGTGATGATCTTCATGCTTCTTTCCTCTCTTACTCTACCGAAATGAGATAGTGGGCATAGGGCTGCCCTCCCCAACAAAGCTCGATCGTCTTGTTTTGAAAACGGGACTCCAAGGCGGACTTCAGGGTTTCCAGTTCGTCTTTCTCAATAGAATCACCGTAAAAAAGGGTGATGATTTCATCGGAAGGATCGACCATCGACTCAACCAGACGGATGACGGTCTCTTCCGCATTGGAGCACGAACATTGAATTTTACCCTGGTAAATGCCGATCGAATCGCCGGATCTCACTTCAACCCCCATGAGGACGACACTACGGGACGCTGGCGAAGCTTCCCCGCTCTTGACATTTTTGAAGGCCTGCTCCATCCGTCCGATGTTCTCCTCGAAGGTGGCCTCATCCATATAGGATAGCAAAGCAGAAAGACCTTCGGGGATAGAGGATGTTTTCAAGACCGTAACCTTTTTCGAAGTTCTTTCTGCTGCTTGAAGCGCTGCAGGGTATACATTCTTATCATTGGGCAGGATAATCACGCTTGAGGACGTCACGGTTTCTATAGCTTCTATGATGTCCGAAGTGCTGGGGTTCTGGGTTGGACCTCCATCCACCACTAATTCTGCTCCAGCGTTGTAAAATAGCTCTTTTAAACCGTCTCCCAGAACAAGGGCGATAACCGAAGTGGCCTTCGTTAGGTTTGAGCCCTCAAAGCGTGCCGTGTGCTGAACCAGCATGTCATCCACCTTGATCGATGAAACCTGGCCTAATGTGGAGCCGTAGCGAAGCACCTCCTCAGGCTTGCCGGTATGGATATGAATCCTTGCCAGCCGACTGTCCCCAACCACCACGATCGAATCCCCCAACGGAGTCAGAGCGTCCTTGATCGTATTTTCAGAGATCCGACTTCCTTTCAGAATAAATTCCGTACAATACCTGAACTTCAGGTGATGCTCTACCGAATCACTTATCGTTCCGTTGAGCATGGCCTCGTCCTCTATCGTTCCACTCGTTTCAATCGCGCCCTGGATAAGGAACACCATGCCTTCCAAAAAATTGAGAAACCCCAGTCCCCCGGCATCGACGACACCGGCTTCTTTGAGCTTGGGTAAGAGAAGGGGAGTCCGCTCGACCGAAGACCGGGCTGACTTGACCATTTCATCCATGAGAAGGGCGATATCCTTATCGGTCTTGACGACTTCCTCTGCGGTTCCCGCAGTTTCCCTGATGACGGTCAGAATAGTACCCTCTGTCGGGTGCAGGACTGCTTTATAGGCCTTCTTCGCCGCACGGGAAAGAGCAAAGGCAATGTCTTCCGTAAATAAACGCTCACGGCCCTCGATTCCTTCCGCCAAACTGATCAAAACTTGAGACAGAATAATCCCGGAATTGCCCCTCGCCCCCATCAGTGCTCCCCATGCAGCGGCTTTGACGGTCGTTTCCAGGGAAGCCTCCTTTAAAGCCTCCATTTCCCTGATGGCGGCCGTAAGCGTAACGGACATATTCGTCCCCGTATCCCCGTCCGGTACGGGAAAGACATTGATCTTGTTCAATTGGTCGCGGTTTTTGAATACCCAGTCCGCTCCGGCTATGATGGTTTGCTTAAACCGCTTTGCATCGCAATAGAGAATCGCCACTCCGCTCCTTCTCTCTTCATTCCTATCTGGAATCTACCGTATGGGAAAATTATAATACATTCTCTTTTTTTAGAAAGCAAGTTCAAGGGAAGGAAGTACAAAATATGAGAGATATGGGGACATCCTATATTGTCCCTGCCAAGAGGGGGAAACAAAGAAACCAATCTCAATCCTCCCTGCCCTCTTCCCACTCTCCCAAAGTCGATGAATCCTCGTTCTACATCCTTCCCTATTTCCTATTCGTTAAACATGAACTCGACCTTCATTTGTCTTAGCAAACCATCAAGATCAGATTGACAAGAGCCAGCCCATCTACTATTCTTTCTTACAGACGAAAGGGGAGCGAGCCGACCTGCAATTTTTACCAGATCGATACCATTCACGGTGAAGGATCCATGGCCGCCCAAGAGATGTTTCTTTATGGTAGCGCCCCCTGGAAAAAATACCACGCTGCGGTCAAACGGGCTGCTCGTATCGATGGCTGGCAGGACGATCCCACCTACGGAAAGCTTCCGCTGCAGAAGGACCAGGTGAAAATGCCCAAGGTGGATGAATCGTATCAAAGCATTCCGAAAACAGCCAAGAAAAAATGAGCTAACCTCAGGATTCAAGGGGTCAAGGGGCCGAGTGGAAGATACCTTCCAAAGAAACGCAGAAATCCGGGAGGTAGGAAGACCGGATTCCCCCGTGTCGAGCACGGGGCAGGCTTGGTCAAGCCCGAAATGACAATCAAAGTGAAACTATTTTTGACACACTGCACTTATGTTATCAAATAACAAAACGCTTAAGAAAGGAAAAGACCATGAATCTCTCATCGTTTTCGCTTGAAGGAAAGGTGGCCGTGATCTCCGGCGCGAGCCGAGGCATCGGACATGCCAGCGCTCTTGCCCTGGCCGACGCCGGCGCCAACGTGGTGGTCGCCAGTCGAAAGATCGCCGATCTCGAACCGGTGGCCGAGGAAGTAAAAGCCAAAGGCGTTAAGTCCATGGCGATAGCAGCCCACATCGCCAAGGTAGAAGACTCCAAAGCGCTGACCGAACAGGTGATGAAGACATTCGGAAGGATCGACATCCTGATGAACAATGCCGGAACAAACCCCTATTACGGCCCGATCATGGACCAGGACGAAAAGACCTACGATATCACTATGAATGTCAATCTCAAGGGTCTCTTCTTTCTGAGCCAGTTAGCGGCAAGAATCATGAAAGCTCAGGGCGGAGGATGCATCATCAATACCGCGTCCATCGGCGGCCTGAGGGCGGGTGATCTGGGCGTCTACTGTGTGACCAAGGCCGCTGTCATCATGCTCACCCAGGTCATGGCCAAGGAGTGGGGACAGTACAAGATCAGAGTCAACGCGATTGCACCGGGGGTTATTAAGACACGTCTGAGCGAGGCCCTGTGGAAAGATCCGGCGGTCAATGCAAAGGCGATTGCTTCGATTCCCATGATGCGGCTCGGCGAGCCCGAAGAGGTCGCAGGCGCGGTCGTGTTTCTGGCCTCTAAGGCGGGAAGCTACATCACGGGAGAGACGATCGTGATCGACGGCGGCCGTGTCCACGGCGAACCCGCGCATCTGAAAAAGAAATAACACGAACGTTGCACTCGGTCGGCAGGTAAGTGTGCTAAAAAGTTTCCCCCCCTTTAGAAAAGGGGGGTGTGGGGGGATTTGAAAAGACCTAATCTCATCAATTATGCTTTCGTACAATAAAAGTTTAAAAAGATTGTCGAGAAGCCTTAGAACAAACACGACCGATGCGGAAAGGTTACTATGGTCAAAGATCAGAGCCAAACAACTAAAAGGCCAACAATTTTACAGGCAGAAGATTATAGGCGAGTATATTGTTGATTTCTACTGTCCGAGATCAAGGTTGGTTATTGAGGTTGACGGTGGGCAGCATTATAGCGCTGAAGGGAAAGAGAAAGACGTTGTGAGAGATCATTATATGGCTAAAGAAGGGATAGCTATTCTTAGGTTCTCAGACAGAGAGGTATTAAACGATCTTGAGGCAGTTGTGGAACAAATATGGGGAAAATTATGATTTATAAAATCTCCCCCCGCCCCTCTTTGCCAAAGAGGGGATAAGAAAAGTACGCGATTAAGACCACGAAATAACTTCGCACCAACACAGGAGGAAAGGCGATGCAGATTAAATCGGTGGATCACATCAGCTACGCCGTCACGGACATCGATAAGGTCGTCGAGTCGTGGTCGCGGCTGTACGGCATCGGGCCGTGGACCTTCACGGAAAACGGCGGCAAGGATGGGAAGGGGCGTCCCTGGAAAATACGGATGGCCTTTGCCTACCTGGGACCCATGGAGATCGAACTCGTTCAGTGCCTGGAGGGAAGAATTTTCCAGTCCAAGTTCATCGACAAGTGGGGAGAAGGCGTCCATCATCTCGGTTTTTACGTGGACGACGTCGATGCGGAGGTGACAAAATTGGTGAAACAAGGAGCCAGCCTGCTCATCCACGATCCGGGGCGATTCGCCTATCTGGATGCAGGAGGCCCGGGCGGCGCCATCTTTGAACTGATGAAGAGAAGAGACTAACCCGAGAAATCTACTGCAAGTCTCCCTCCAAATCTATTTTCATGCCATCGCTTGCAGCGATGACCTTCAGTCCCAGTTCTTTCTCCAATTCCGCGGCGACGGCCCAGGGTTTTGCCTTGATCATCGTCATCCCAAAGTGGGTCAGGATGGTCAATTTCGGCTTGGCCTTCTTGACGATGTTCTTCACGTCCTCTATCGAGAGATGATCGATCGGGTCATCGCCAACGGGTTTAAGACGGACCACATGAATGACCAGAATCTCGCCTCGATAAAGGCTCGGGAGTTCCGGAAAAAACCTCGTGTCCGTGATAAAAGAAATCGTATGGGGGGATATCTTGAAATTAAGACCGTAGGTCTCCACTCGATGATGGTGCTTCCGGGCGGTGGAGAACCGAATGTCTCCGATCCGGTATTCGGAATCCTCCTTCAACACTTCCACTTTCTCCACATAGCCCATGGCATATCTTAGGACGACCGGGTCTTCCTCCAGGGCATCCCTCGGAGCGAACAGGACACCCCTCTTCTTAAACCCTCCTTCCGTCATGGCCTCAATCATCACGTTGACATCTCCGGAATGGTCTAAGTGTTTATGGGTCAGGAGAATACCATCCAATGTGGAAGGCTCTAATCTCGGTCTGCTGTTAAGACACCGGATCAAGGCGCCCGGCCCCGGGTCGAGATAGAGATTCGTCTTGCCAACCGAGAGCCAAACGCCACCGGAGGCCCGGAGTTGCTTCATTACCACGAATCGGGCACCTGCCGTGCCAAGGAATTTAATGAAAGACATAGCTGTAAACGAAAATCCCCCCTTGCCCCCCTTTGCTAAAGGGGGGATTAGTTATTCGCCTCTTTCCAGTTCTCTCAACCTCTCGTCACTCAGCCCAAAGTAGTGTCCGACCTCGTGGATCACCACCTCTCTGACCCTCTCTTCGATCTCCTCCTTCGTTCGACATATCGACTCGATGGGAGTCTGAAAGAGCGTAATTTTATCCGGAAGGACATTCCCGTAGTAAAATCCTCTCCGATCTAAAGGGATGCCCTGGTAGAGTCCTAACAACTGAAAAGGGGATTGCAGTCCCATCCCCGAGAGGAGTTCTCCCGAAGCTCGATCCTCCACCACCACATCCACATTCTTCATTTTTTTCTTGAAAAATTTGGGAAGCCTCTCCAACGCCAAAACCACTAACGCCTCAAATTCTTGATGGGTCAATTTCATGGATTAGGGTTCGAGGATTCAAGGGTTCTAGGGTTCAAGGGCCAGAGAATGGATGGTAGATAGTAGAAAGTGGTTAAATCCACATTCCACACGCCGCCTTCCACTTTCCAACTCTGGAGCCTTGACCCCTCGACCTCTTGAACCCTTTTTTCTCATTTTTGAAGCTCCGGAATGATTTTCTCGAAATAGTCGAGAACCTGCGGGTTCATCAAGGCATCCCTGTTCGAAATCGGCTTCCCATGGATGATATTGGTAACGACGCTCTCGACCTTTTTCATATTTAAGGTGTAAGGCGCCTCAGGCATCTCCAGGATGATCGCCGAAGTCTTCTTTAAAGGCTTTCTCAAAGTCTTTTTCAACGACTTTTTCACGAATTTTTCCTTCCTCAAATGGAAATCCTGCGGATCGGCCTTCATTGAATATCACACCCTTAAGTTTCCCCGTCAAGAAGTATTTGCCCACATCCGGCCAAAAAGAATTTGCAGGAGCATAGCGCTTATCGCTAAGTTAATCCACTCGCTGGTCTGTGGGGCAATCACTTTAATTTTGCGGCTCAATATGTTACTAATTTCTTATAGATTCCAGGCATCTGCCTTGGCGCAGGCCCTGAACCGTACTGGTACAAGGCAGGTAGGGATTTGGGATTTTGAGAATGGCGATGGGCAAGATTGAAATTGATCAAGAGCGGTGCAAGGGGTGCGGACTCTGTACGATTGCCTGTCCGAAAGGTCTGATCCGAATTGGAGAGGAGATTAATCGTCAGGGATATTTTCATGTCGTTTGGGAGTCAGTGGAGACATGCACAGGATGTGCTCTCTGTGGAGAGATCTGTCCTGATGTCGCCATCCGAGTATGGAGGGAGTAAAGAAGGACGGGGAGATGGGGAGACAGGGGAATAAGCTCATTAGAGAAAGTAAATGCATGAGTAAAAGGAAGCGTTAGGCAGAAGGAAAGGCTCGAAGCTTGATGGAACCACATTCCGAAAAAATATTGGTCAAAGGGAATGAAGCCATCGCCATGGCTGCCATTGATTCGGGATGCCTCCTTTATTTCGGATATCCCATCACTCCCCAGAACGACATCCCGGAGTATCTTTCCAAACATCTTCCTCCGCTGGGTGGAGAGTTCATCCAGGCGGAAAGCGAAATCGCTTCGATCAATCTACTCCTGGGGGCTTCGGCCACCGGAGCAAGGGCGATGACGTCTTCCTCAAGCCCTGGAATCTCCCTCATGCAAGAGGGCATCTCCTATCTGGCAGGGAGCGAGCTTCCGGGACTCATCGTCAATATATCGAGGAGCGGACCGGGACTGGGCGGGATCTCTCCCTCTCAGGGAGACTATTTTCAGGCCACACGGGGCGGAGGCCATGGGGATTATCGAACGATCGTTCTTGCCCCTTCCTCGATTCAGGAGATGTATGACCTGACCTGTCTGGCCTTCGACCTTGCCGACAAATACCGAAATCCCGCCGTGATTCTCGGGGATGCTTTGATTGGACAGATGAAGGAACCCCTCGTGCGGAGAAGCGGTGCGAAGATAAACCTTCCGCCCAAAGAGTGGGCCTTGACCGGAGCAGACGGGAGAAAACCCAACCGGCTCAAGTCCCTGTATCTCGAGGAGGGTGAGCTTTCGGAACAAAATTGGAAACTTCATCAGAAATATGAGCGGATGAAAAAAGAGGAGGTCCGGTTTGAAAGCGTTTGTACCGAGGATGCTAAACTCGTTCTGGTCGCATTTGGAAGTATGGCCAGGGTATCGAAAACTTCTGTCGAGTTGGCGAGGGAGGAAGGCCTGAAGGTGGGACTTTTCCGGCCGATCACGCTCTTCCCTTTCCCGGAAAAGCCTCTTTATGACCTTTCCAAAAGGGTCACCCGATTTTTGACCCTTGAGTTGAACACAGGACAAATGCTGGAGGATGTAAAGCTTTCGGTGGCAAGGGATGCCCAAGTCTATTTTTACGGAAGACCTCCGGGGTCCCTCCCTTCCCCGGAAGAGGTGCTGGAAGAGATAAAGAAATACTACCAATAATTTCAAATTGCAGATTTCGAATTGCAAACTGAAAAATCTGAAATCTAAAATTTGAAATTTGAAATGGGGTTGTCATGGAGCTTGTTTTCAAACGTCCGGAATGTCTCATTGATATTCCTTTCCATTTCTGCCCGGGATGCCACCATGGTATCGCGCATCGACTGGTGGCGGAGGCCATTGACTATTTTCGGATCAGAGAAAAGACCATCGGGGTCGCCTCCGTTGGCTGCTCCGTTTTTATGTATGACTATTTCAATATCGATGTCCTGGAGGCGCCTCATGGAAGAGCTTCGGCTGTGGCCTCCGGAGTGAAACGCGCCAGGAAGGACCGAATCGTCTTTACCTACCAGGGAGACGGAGATCTCGCCGCCATTGGAATCGCAGAGAGCATTCATACGGCGAATCGTGGGGAAAAGATCACCATCATTTTTGCCAACAACGGGATCTACGGGATGACCGGAGGGCAAATGGCCCCTACCACGCTTCTTGGACAAAAGACGAGCACGAGCCCTTACGGAAGAGATTTTACCTATGACGGTTACCCCATCCGAATGGCGGAGATGTTAGCCACCTTGGAGGGAAGCGCTTTTGTCGCAAGGGTGGCTGTAAACAATCCGGCTAATTTGATGAAGGCCAAGAGAGCCATTCGCAAGGCCTTTCAGATGCAAATCGAAGAGATCGGTTTTTCGTTTGTCGAGGTGTTATTGGCTTGCCCCACCAACTGGGGGATGACGGCCTTGGAAGCCAATAAGCGCGTCGGAGAGGAAATGATCCCCTACTTTCCGTTGGGTATTCTAAAGGAACGGAAGATGGCAGACTCTCTATGAACTAATCGCCAGGCGCGAGGCGTAAGGTGTTAACCCCTCACCCCTCACGTCTGTCGCTTCGCGTCTTTCAGGACAATCGTTTATGTCGGATGACCGATTCTATTACGACTTCATCGTGGCCGGGTTTGGAGGACAAGGAGTATTGATCATCGGAAACCTTCTTGCCTACGCCGCCATGAAAGAAGGCAAGTGCGTCACCTACCTTCCTGTCTACGGAGTAGAGATGCGAGGCGGAACAGCCAATTGCACGGTCGTCATCTCTTCCCGCCAGATCGGATCTCCTGTCGTGGGGAGACCCCACGCCGCGCTGGTGATGAACCTGCCGTCGTTGATAAAATACGGGCCGCTCATCTTGCCCGACGGGCTTCTCTTCGTCAACTCCTCTCTCATTGAGCCCAAAGAGGCTTGTCGGAAAGACATCGAAAATTTCTTCATCCCTGTCAATGAAATTGCGATTGACCATGGGAACCCAAAGCTCGCGAATATGATCGCCTTGGGCGCCTTCAATCAAAAAACCAAATTGGTTCAGATGACTTCTTTATTTGAGTCCTTGGAAAAAGTGCTGGATGAACGCTATCATCATCTCATTCCATCCAATATCGAGGCCATTGAGATTGGGGCCGAATTTGCCAGAAAGAACATATCCCCGCCCGCACGTTAAAGTGTCCGTGAACCAACTAAATGAGACGAAGAGGATCAGAAGAACCACAAGAAAGCCAAAGACCATTTGAAAAGGCCGTGCAGGCCGAAAGGAACAATCATGGAAGAAGAAAGGGTTCTTGAAGAGATCCGTGTTGGGGAAAAAGTCAAGGCCCTGAGAGAACAGAAAGGCCTTTCACTGAGAGAATTGTCCGACCTAACCGGATTTTCCACAGCGCTGCTCTCTCAGATGGAAAACCACCTTGTCTCCCCATCCCTTGGAACGATTATTAAACTGGCGAAGGCGCTGGGCGTCAGGGTGGGTGACTTTTTGGGTGAAACAGAAGGAGAACCTTTTGCGATTGTGAGGAAGGACGAACGAAAAACGGTCTCCCGATTCGCCTCCAAAGAAGGAGTCAAGTATGGCTATTCATACGAGTCTTTAGGGTTTGAGAAGAAAAACCGCCACATGGAACCTTTCATCGTGACTCTGGAGCCCGCCACGGTCAAGACTTCCAAGACCTCTGTTCATGACGGAGAGGAATTCATCTTCGTTCTTGAAGGTGAAATGGAGGTGATTTTGGGAAATCATACCGATATCCTTTACCCAGGGGATTCCATATATTATGATTCGAATATTCCCCATCGAGTCCAATGCCACCAAGACAGGGTGACCAGAATCTTGGCAGTTCTCTATGCGCCGGGTACGTAAAAATTATTTTACGATAAGCACCAAATGACAAGCACCAAATCACAAATGAATTCCAATCCAAGAAATTCAAAACTCCAAACTTGTTTGGGTCATTTGTTCTTTGGCATTTGGAATTTATTTGGGATTTGGGATTTGGAATTTGGAATTTGGTCACGCCTTTTCATTCTATCCCTTTTTCTCTGCGTTGCCCTGCCGGCTCCCAGCTTCAGCCTTCCTACCCTCAAAGTCGGAGCGTTGATCCCCCACTCCGGTCGCTGGGGAGATTCAGGAAGGGAGTGTGCCAAAGGGATGCTGGATGCGGCCAAATGGCTCAATCAACGAGACGGTGCGTCTGGAAGAAAATTAGAGATCATTCTCATTGACGACACCTCCCAGGCTGCTGAGTTCCTGGCGGCCTACCGAAAATTGAATGAGGCAGATCATGTTCTGATTCTCTACGTGTATTCCGTTGAAACAGCCCTTGCACTGGTTCCTCAATTTCATTTCGACCGAATCCCTGCTTTCGTCAGTTCCTTGCCTTCCCAATTTTCCAACGCATCCAAATACCCTTATCTTTTCTCGATCAACCCAACCCCTCTGGATCTGGCAAAAATTGCAATGAGTTTTATTTCGGATAAATCCGGCCTTCAAGTGAAAAGACCCAAGGTCGTCTTCGTCGGATCCTCTGATCGTCCTGGTAGCTATTTTTTGGATGAAACGAAGGAATACGCGAGAGCGCTGGGAATTGACATCGGACCGGATGTCTCGCTCTCCGATCCGTCCCACCCCGGGGACCCAGCGGGAAAAGAGACCCCCTCTCCCCTCGCAGCCATCAAAACATACAATCCCGATTTCGCCTACCTAAGTCTCACCTCTAAGGAAGCCTCTTTATTCCTGCAGGAAGCTAAGAAAACGGACCTCAAGACTAAATGGATCTGCAGCATGAGGGCTTTTGACGAGAATCTGGCCCCTTACAATGGAGTTTTTGGAGTGCAGCCCATCTCTCCTTTTGGAGAAGAGGTGCCAGGAATGGCCGCCGTCAAGGAGGCCCATCAGAGATGGCGCCCTTATGATTCTCATACGCTTTCCTATGTGGAAGGGTGGGCGACGATGCAGGTGATCTCAGAAGCCTTGAGAAGGTCCCTTTCAGGGCAGGGATTTTCTCGCGAAAAGGTAAAGCTCACACTGGAAAGTTTTAAAGATTATGTCACCGGGGGTCTCACCCCTCCTCTCACCATCACCTCCAAAGACCATCGTCCCAGTGTAGAATCGAGGGTCTTTATCATCAAAGACGGAAAACTCTCGCGATATACGAGCTTCATCTCTTTGGGAAGATAGCAAATAAATTACCTTGACAGGAACAACAGAGAGCGATAAAAGACATTTATCGTTATCAGGATTTCGAGTCATTCCTTGTTGATGGAAAGAATTTTTGATCATCTCCGTGGGTGGGGAAAATCCTTTTGTTAAGGAGGTAGAACAATGGAAAAGCCGAAACGACGGGTAGGAGTGTTCTCTCTTGTACTACTTTTAGTGGGCTTGCCCTTTTTAGGCCATCAGGCTAACGCAGCGAGCAAACCGATTGTGATCGGAGCTCCTCTTGCCACAGCCTTTTTGTATGGCTGGGATGCCGAGAGGGCGATGAAACTGGCTGCGGAGGAGATCAATGCCAAAGGAGGTGTCACCGTAGGCAAAGAAAAGAGACCGCTTAAGATTGAAGCAATAGATACCCGAGACCTTGAGCCCGGGGTGCCCGTCAGCGATGCCCTCTTGGTGGTGGAGAAGCTTATTCTCGAAAAGAATGCTGATTTTATTGTCGGTGGGCCAGTTCGGTCTGAAGCAGCGTTGGCTGCTATGGACTTACTCTCCAAATACAAGAAGGTATCCATTTTGACCACGGGTGCTCTCACTCCTAAATATCATCAACGGATCGCGGAGGAATACGATAAATTCAAATATTGTTTTAGAGTGTCCGGCGAGGTGGGCTGGATGGTGACCGGAGAGTTCCTCCCCGCGCTGATGCACATCAAGGCAAAATACGGTCTCAATAAGCTGTTCATCATGGTCCAGGATGTTGCCCACGCTCGCGGGGGAGGCGATGCAGTCGCCAAATTGGCTTCGGAGAAAGGATGGGAGATTGTGGGTAAGGAGATCTATCCAACTGGAACCACCGATTATTCTGTGGGATTGCTAAAGGCTAAAAGGGAGAATGCGCAGGTGATTCTCATCTGGATGGATATGCCCGAGAGCTCCATCCTTCTGAAGCAGTGGTATGATATGAAGATACCCGCCCTTCCTTTCGGTACGATCATCGCCGCCGCCGAGCAGCCTGGATTCTGGAAAGCCACAGAGGGAAAAGGCGAATACTGCATGGCCAGTGTGGTGAATGCGGGCAATGCTCCCTCTCAAGCAACTCCTTGGACGATGAAGTTCGTTGACGCCTACAAGAAAAAATATGGGTTGGAGCCTGAAGGTTACGGGACTTCCTCAAGTTATATGGCGGTTTATGTCCTGAAAGACGCCGTCGAGCGGGCTGGTTCGCTAAATTCCGATGCTATCGTAGCCGCCCTTGAGAAAACGGACTTAATGGGCGTCTACGGAAGAATAAGGTTTAATCCAAAGAACCACCAGGTCATTCCCAGCACTGACCCAAAAGAGGGTGCAGTGGGTACGATTTTCCAGTGGCAGGCCGGGAAGAGGGTTGTGGTATTTCCGTCCACCATTGCCGTAGGCGAAATCAAGCTTCCTCCCTGGATGAAGAAGTAGTGAATTCGCAATGACCCATCTTCAATGGTCAATTGGCATTAGCAATGCGAATGAGAAATAAGAATTTCAATGATCATTGACCACTGGTCATTGATAATTGGTCATTGGATCTTGTCATGGACATCCTCATCTACGGAATCATCAACAGCTTTTCCCTTGCGCTGATGGCGATCGGTTTTACCCTGGTTTACGGAATCAGTCGTCTCCCCAATTTCGCCCATGGGGCATTGTATGTCGTCACAGGGTTTCTTGTCTGGAGTTTAATAAACCTCCTCAAATTAAACTATCTCGTTTCCATTCTCCTAGCGCTTGTGATCATGGGGTTGGTTGGGGCGGCTATTTATCGTTTTGTTCTCATTCGGGTGAGAGGGATGGCCACCTCTGAAATCATTGCCACGTACGCCCTGGGGCTGGCCATTCTTGAATTCCTGCGGTGGGGAGGGTTCAAAGGAATGACCTACACGCTTCCTGTTTTCATTGAAGGCAGTGTCACGATAGGAGGCATTCCCGTCGACCTTCAACGGATTATCGTCATAGGCATAGGAATCATCGTGATCTCCTTCATGTGGCTTTTTACCCACTTCAGCAAAACTGGCTTAGCGTTTCGAGGAATGGCCCAGGATGAACATGCTGCCATGATGCTGGGAATAGACTCTGACCGGATGGCCGTCATTGCCATGGCCATGGGATCTATTTTGGCCGGGCTCTCGGCCATCGCCTTACTCCCTTTGGGCAATATTGTCGTCGAGGCGGGGTACAATGTATTAATCCTCTCGATTGCCGTATGCATTGTGGGCGGATTGGGCAGTTGGGTGGGTGCTATTATCGCTTCCTTTATGATTGGATTCCTTCAAATCATTACGGTCGCCTACATCGAATCGCATTTCCAGATGGTCGTGGCCCTCCTCGCCATTATCGTCACGCTGATCCTAAAGCCTTCCGGGCTCTTCGGCAGACAGAAGGAATTGGAGGAAAGAGTGTAGAAACAGAAATCACAGATGCCAAATATCAAATTCCAAATAATTTCAAAACTCCAAATTCAAATGTTCCAAACATCTTGAGTTTTGGTAATTCGAATTTGGAATTTATTTGGAGCTTGGCAATTGGGATTTGGCATTTAGAAACTCCGTTAACCACGAAGAGGTAAAGTTTGGACATACAGGAGAGACGGAAGGAAAGGCTCGACAGGGGTATCAAAGTTCGGACGGAAGGGATCTATGCGGTCTCTTCATGGCAAGAGGTTACTTACCTTGTTCTTCCGAGACTGATTTTAATTGTGGGCCTTCTTCTCCTTCCTCTCCTTATCCCATCCCTTTATTGGAAACGGGTTGTATCGATTGCCGGCATTTATGGACTGCTCGCCCTCGGGTTTGATTTCTTGGCCCATTTTGTGGGGTTGGTTTCCCTGGGTGGCGCTTTCTTTATCGGGGTGGGCGGATACACCGCGGCCATCCTCGACAAATCATTAGGACTGTCCCCTGCGTTCACCATCCCCATGGCCGCCGTCGGCGGAGCCTTCGTCTGCACCCTTCTCCTCTTCCCCGCCCTTCCCCTCAGGGGAGTTTACTTTGCCATTGTGACCCTTATGTACCCCCTTGCCCTGATGAGAATCATTGAAGCATTAAATATTTTCGGTGGAACCGACGGCATCCTTGGAGTGTCCAGCTTTCCCAACAGATGGATTGAACAGTATTGCATCATCTTCACCGTGATCTTTGCGCTCTTCGGGTTAAGGAGATTGGTGAATGAGGATATCGGACTCGTGTTTCGGGGGGTCAAAGATAATGATCAGGCTGTCAGAGCCTCTGGATTAAGCATCACGTTTTACAAGGCCATCGCTGTCTTCATTGCATCCGGATTGGGTTGCCTCGGAGGGGCCTATCTTTCTCATATCTATATGTGGTCGGGGATCTCTCAGTTCGCCCTGGACTTCTCCGTCATTCCCATTGCCGCCACGGTGATCGGCGGAGGAGGCACCCTGGTAGGCCCTGTTTTGGGATGCTTCTTTCTTGTTCCCATCTCAGAATGGCTAAGAGAGTTCGGAACGTTAAGGATTGTCTTCTATTCCGTGATCCTGATGGCATTCATTATGTTTCGAAGCGAGGGGATCATGGTCTATGCCCAGCGGAAGTACCATCAGTTTGAGAGGTGGGTCAAGGTATGAGCGGAGAGAACATTCTCCAGGTGACGAATGTCTGTAAAACCTTCGGCGGCATCCAGGCCTTATTGAATGTCACTTTCGCCGTTCAGCGGGGGGAGGTTTTTGGAATCATGGGTCCCAACGGGTCAGGGAAGACGACCCTCATTAACTGTATCACCGGTTTTACCAAGATGGACTCCGGCAAAGTTCTTTACAAAGGCAAAGAGATCAGCCACAAGCCCCCGCATCAGATTGCTAATCTTGGCGTGACAAGGACCTTCCAGATTATGAGGCCTTATTACAGCCTGCCTACTTATAAGAATTTAGTCATCCCTTTATTCTCGCCAAGGGCCAGAAGAACAGGAGGGTGGAGAGGCGGCGGGAAACTTGGGGATCGAGAAACAGTAAGCATTGACATCTTGGAAGAGATCGGCTTTGAGCGGGATTCCTTTGTCCCCTACAAACTTGCTTCCGCCTTGCCGACAGGCTATCTCAAACGTCTCGAGCTGGCCCGGTGTCTCGCTTTAAGACCCGATGTCATTCTTTGTGACGAAGTCTTCTCAGGACTCAGTATGAGTGAGATCGCCAGTATGGTTCCCCTCATCGAAAAGCTACAAATGGATGGAATTACCCTGATCATGGTCGAGCACCGTTTGAGGGAACTCTTTCGGGTCGCCAGTCGTGTGATGGTGCTAAACTTCGGACAAAAACTGACCGAAGGCATCCCGGAAAAAGTCATGCAGGATGAGAGAGTCAGAGAGGCCTACCTGGGTTCAGAAAAAGCTTCGGATTACATATAAACGCCTAGGAGCAAGCGAGTTCGGGGTTCAGAGTTCGGAGATATTAGATAACACACTCTCAACTAACACAAATGCATTAAATAGTGTCTGTCCACAAATGCGGTTCTCGTTTAAAAGGCGTCATTCCGGCCCCGATTTTCATCGGGATAAACTCCAGCCGGAATCCAGTCTTCTCAAGGACCTCTGGATGCCGGATCAAGTCCGGCATGACGAAAGGACTGAATTTGGCGGAGGACGTAATTTGGATTCCTCAATGAACCCTTTGGAAAACGAACTCACTTTCTCCCGTTTCGATAGGATGTGCGAAAAATACCCGAATCGGTCGGCTATTATCTATCTGGGCACTCCTTTCTCGTACCGAAGGCTGAAGGACCTCATCGATCGATTTGCTTCCTCTTTGGTTCGTCTCGGGATTGGCAAAGGGGATAAGGTGGTGGTCTATATTTCAAACTCTGTTCAATGGGTCATCTCATTTTTCGCCATTCAAAGAATCGGAGCCACCGCCGTCCCCATTCCTCCAATCTATACCTCGTTTGAAATCGAATATATGATTAACGACTCCGGAGCAGAAACGATTGTCTGCCTCGATACCAACTTCTGTTACGTCAAAGAAATATTCTCCAGGACCTGCTTAAAGAGGGCGATCGTCACCAACCTGGTTGATCTCCTCCCCATTTGGAAACGAGCCATCGGCTTCCTCTTTGACAAGATTCCTCGAGGAAATGTAGCAAAGGGCAAAAATGTATATTCCTTTAAAAACATGCTTAGGACGCCTGCCAAGAAGATAGATGTTCAAATTGATCCACGGAAGGATCTTGCCTACATCCTGTATACCGGCGGGACAACCGGCTTCCCAAAAGGAGTCCCGGGCAATCATGCGGGTATGACCTCTTACGTCAACGACATCACGGAAGATGTGGCAGCGGGATACCTCAAGGAAGGCAGTGACATTTATATTGCGATCAATCCTCTCTTTCACATCATGGCCCTTGGGCTGTTCGTAGGCATCGGCCTGAATTATGGCAATACGACGATCATTATGCCCGTCCCGCAGGTGGATGCCATTTTACAGGCCATACAGAAACATAGGGTGAGGTGGTTTTTGGGTGTACCTGCCCTTTATCGGATGATCTTGGAAAACGATCGCCTCGGTCAATACGATCTGAGGTCTCTAAAATACTGTTACTGCGGCGGGGATGTTCTTCCCGTTGAAGTCTCAAAGAGATGGAAAGAGCTTTTCGGACTTTCCATCTATCAAGTCTATGGGTCAACAGAAGCCGGCCACGTGACCTACTCCCGGCTCGATAGAGATCCGGAGCTGATGTCCATCGGAATTCCTCTGAAGACCAGGCAATGTAAAGTGGTTGATCCGGACACCTTGGAACCGGTGCCCGTCGGTGAGATCGGAGAACTCCTGGTGACTTCAGACTACACGGTCAAGAACTATTGGAATAAGCCAGAGGAGACCAGCCACTCCTATGTGGAAATTGGAGGGAAGATTTACTACCGTATGGGAGATTACGTCAAACAGGATGAAAAGGGGGAGATCTACTACGTTGAGAGATCCGCGGATATCATCAAGCATAAAGCTTATCGCGTCTCTGCCTCCGAGATCGAGGCGGTATTGCAAGACCACCCCACGGTCATCGGCGCCTGTGTCGTGGGTGTTCCGGATTCCAAGGTAGGAGAACGCATCAAGGCGATGGTCGTCCTCAAGGAAGATGCACGAGGGGTCGACGCCTCGGAGCTCATCCGATGGTGCCGGGAAAGGCTGGCCCCCTATAAGATCCCGCAATACGTCGAATTCAGGGACATGCTGCCCAAATCAAAAGTTGGAAAACTCCTGAGACGGGAGATCAGAGAAGAAGAACGTCGTAGAACATCCAAAGAAAAAAGATAAGGGGAGAGTACGGGGAAATGCTCGAGGTTAAAAACCTCATGGTATTTTATGAGAATGCAGTCGCCATCAATAACATTAGTATAAAATGTGAAGGCGGAAAGGTGACGGGCATCTTCGGCGCCAACAGCGCCGGAAAATCCACGCTAATGTATGCGCTCTCAGGAATTCTATTGGATGTGAAAAAAAAGGAAGAGATGAAAGGGGGAGAAAGGATCACGATCCTCGGCCATATCATTTTTGAAGGAATGGAAATTACACACATCAAGGCAAGCGAAAGAGCCAGAAAGGGAATTATCCTCTGTCCTGAAAGACGAAGGATCTTCGCGGAAAGCACCACATTGGAGAATCTCAAAATAGGAGGTTATCTGGCCACAAAGTCTCAGGCTAAAAAGACCTTGGAGTATATCTTTACCATTTTCCCGCCCTTGAAAAATCTGAAGAGGAGAGAGGGAGGGTTTCTCAGCGGAGGCGAACAGCAGATGCTGGCCATCGGAAGGGCCCTGATGGCACAGCCGAAGCTGCTTCTCCTCGACGAGCCCTTGCTCGGACTGAGTCCGATGATCGAGGGGATGCTTGCCCGATCCGTCCAGGACATCAATTTACAGACTGGGATTACCGTTCTCATCTCGGAACAATATGCTCGCCCCATCTTGCCGATTATCCATCATGCGTACGTCCTTGAGAACGGAGGAGCGGTCCTGGAAGGGAATTCCCGGGAATTGATGGAGAACCCAGATGTGAAGTCCGCCTATTTTGGGCTGTAACTGCGGAAGTCCTGCCCGATCAATATTCGCCTTGAAGATTTAAGCAGGCTTTGTTAATTTTATTCAGTTTTGGTTGTATTTCAGGTGACTGAATATGAGAGTTGAAGAATTCGATTATCACCTTCCTCCATCCCTGATCGCTCAGTATCCGCCTCCTCAAAGGGGAGAGACCTCTTTAATGGTCCTTCACCGTCAGACAGGCGGGATCAAGCACCAGGCCTTCAGAAACATTGCTCAATACGTAGACCCTTCTGACCTCCTTGTGATGAATAATACCCGCGTTCTTCCGGCCCGACTCATTGGGAAAAAGGAGACCGGAGGACGGGTCGAGATGCTCCTCATCCCTTCATGGAATGGCATAGAGAGGGAGTGGAAAGCCTTGATCAAGAGTGGAGGGAAGATGAAACGAGGGGCTCGAATCCGATTTGAGCAGGGGCTTGAGGGGGAGGTAGGAGAGGTGAAGAACGGAATAGGAAAAGTTATCTTCTCCGATCAAAGCGAGGTCATGGATATCCTTCTGAAGATCGGCCACGTCCCCCTCCCTCCTTACATCAAACGAGGGGATGAACCTCTGGACAGGGAGCGGTACCAGACCGTTTTTGCAGAGAGAGATGGATCCATCGCCGCCCCTACCGCGGGCCTACATTTCACTCATGATTTGCTTCAATCGCTTGGAGAGAACGGAGTGCGCACCACAACGATCACTCTCCATGTTGGAATTGGAACCTTCGCTCCGGTAAAGGCCCGAGACGTCGAAGACCATCTCATGGAAGCGGAATGGGTCGAGATATCAGAGAAAACAGCGAGGGAAATTGAGGATACGAAAGCTCGCGGTGGGAAGGTCATTGCTGTCGGGACGACCACGACGCGAGCCCTTGAATCCTTCTCCACCGGCAGCGGAGGGGTGAAACCCGGTAGAGGAATGACTTCCTTGTTCATCTATCCTCCCTATCGCTTCAGGATCATAGACGGGCTAATCACCAACTTCCATCTACCCAAATCGACGTTGGTCATGTTGACATCGGCCTTCGCAGGAAGAGACTTATTGATGAAGGCTTATCAGGAAGCCATCCGCAAAAAATACCGGTTCTATAGTTATGGCGATGCCATGCTGATCCTGTAGGAAGTAACGTGACCGTTGTCCCTGTCTACCGGCAGGCCCTGAACCTAACATGGTACAGGGCAGGCAGGCGTGTCTCGTGTCCGAAAAGATAAGATTATTCACGGTCACGAATCACCGACACGAATCACGTATTTGTGAAGTTATGGCCTTTCGATTTGAGATCATCAAGAAAGATAGTTCATCACAGGCACGCCTTGGAAGGGTGAATACAGACCACGGCTCTTTTTCCACTCCTGCTTTTCTTCCCGTGGGAACCCAGGGCAGCGTCAAATCCCTGACCCCTGAAGAACTGGTGGAAATAGGCGTTGAAGCAATATTGGGCAATACCTACCACCTTTACCTCAGACCCGGGCACGAGACCATCGGAAGATTAGGGGGGCTACATATCTTCACCCATTGGGAAAAACCGATACTGACGGATAGCGGCGGTTTTCAGATATTCAGCCTGGGAAGCCTCCGGAAGATTTCAGAAGAAGGAGTGACTTTTCAATCCCACCTGGACGGGTCTTCCCATTTCCTTACACCGGAAAAGGTGGTGGAGATTCAGAGGGTCCTCGGTACGGATATCGCCATGGTTTTGGATGAATGCGTTCCGTACCCTTCGCCTTACGAATATGTGAAGCCCTCCATGGAGCGAACGAGCCGTTGGGCGTCGAGAAGTCTACAGTCGAGACGAGAAAACGACCCAGCCCTTTTCGCCATCGTGCAGGGAGGGGTCCATCGGGATCTGAGGGAAGAGAGTGCCCGGGCATTGGTGGAGATGGGATTTCAGGGATATGCCATTGGCGGTTTGAGTGTGGGCGAACCGAAATCAATGATGATGGATGTCCTGAAATGGACAACTCCTCTCTTGCCCAAAGACGCCCCTCGATATTTAATGGGCGTCGGAACGCCCGAGGATATGATCAATGCCGTGTCCCTTGGAATAGATTTCTTTGATTGTGTCCTTCCCACAAGGAATGCACGAAACGGAACACTTTTTACCTCTTCGGGCAAGATATCGATCAAACAGGCCCGATATGCCGAGGACGGAAGGCCCATAGACGAAACGTGTGCCTGTTATACCTGTCGCCACTATTCCAGGGCCTATCTCCGTCACCTTTACTTAGCCAAAGAAATTTTATCGTCGAGGTTGAATACTATTCACAATTTGTATTATTATATGAATCTTTTGGTAAAGATGAGGGAGGCAATCCGAGAGGGCCGCCTCCTCGAATTTTATCAATCTCACACCTCCTCCCAAGGATTGGAAACAGAATGTTCGCCCCCTTTTCAATCAAACGGATGAGGAAGGAAGAATTTAGAAGGAGGATTTTATGGGAATAGATCTGGCTTATGCAATGGGAATGCAGCCGGGAGGGGGTGGAGGTCAAGGGTCTTCGCAGCTCATGACTTTCCTGCCCATTATTTTGATCTTTGTCGTCTTTTACTTTCTGCTGATTCGACCTCAACAGAAGCAGAAAAAAGAGCATCAAAACCTTCTGACGAACCTCAAGGTGGGAGATAATGTGTTAACCTCGGGAGGAATCTACGGTCGAATTACGGGCATCAAGGATGACAAACTGACTGTGGAGATCTCGGACAAGGTGAGGGTGAAGATCAATCGAAGCCACATTGCCGGGGTCATCAAGCAGGACGTATTGAAAGGAGACTAACATAATTTCGGATTGTGGAATGCGGATTGCGGAATCCAGGTTCTATTTCTAAATTCCGCATTCCGAAATCCGCAATTGGCAATTGAAATGCTCCTTGCTCTAAACTTTGTTTTGGGGCTATAATCCACAAGGAGGTGAACCATGAGGAAATATGAAATAATTTTCATTCTGGACCCTGATCTCGAAGAAGAGCAGGCCCAGTCGTTGGTCGAAAAAGTCAAAGGAATTATCACGCAGGCCAACGGAGAGATCTTAAAGGTTGAAGATTGGGGAAAAAGAAAGCTCGCCTACGAAGTCAAAAAGAAAACCAAAGGTCATTACATCCTCGCCCACTTTTTGGGATCGCCATCTCTGCTCTCTGAATTAGAGAGAAATTTTCGGGTCATGGATGCCGTCATCAAGTTCCAATCCGTTCGATTGGACGAACGACAAGCCTCCTCCTCGGAGGGCCCGGTGTTAGAGGAAGCCCCGCAGGAGGGAGCCGAGGCCGCGGCGAAGACATGACCTCTTTAAATCGCGTGGTCCTCACAGGAAAGGTGGTGACCCCTCCTCGACGCCATTATCGCCCGGACGGGTCACCCGTGATCCAATTTCCGCTGGAATTAAACGACTCAGACGACCGGACGGGGCAAGAAGTTCGAAATCGAATTACCATTGTGGCCATCGGAGAATTGGCTGAATTTAATCTCGACCTCCTCCAGAGCGGCCAACCCCTGATGGTTATCGGCAAACTCAACCTACGATCCTGGCAAACGCCGGAAGGGAAAAATCGAACCCGCACAGAGGTCATCGCCTCCGCCCTCCGGAGGATCGGAGAAAAAAACGAGGCACCCCCCCCAGAGAAATAAGGAGAACGGAATGAGAAAACCAATGGAAAGACCAGGTGGCGACAGGAAGAGGAAACCCTTCATGAGGCGAAAGGTCTGCCGATTCTGTACGGACAAAAAATTGGATATCGATTACAAGAATCCAAAGATTCTTCGATATTTTATTACGGAACGGGGAAAGATCATTCCCCGAAGGATCTCGGGAAACTGTGCAAAGCACCAGCGGCAGGTGACGGTCGCGATCAAGAGGGCGCGCAATATCGCCATCCTTCCGTTTACGACGGCGTCTCATTAAAGTAAACAGGCTATGAACGATGGACAACGAACTGTTCATCGCTTACTGTTCATCGTCCCAACGGTACTCTGTTCATAGTTCATCGTTTAAAGTCCATCGTCCCCCCCTTAGCAAGGGGGGTATTATCTTTGATCACCATTTAGGATCTCCGCCGCATAGAGTCGGGCGTAGGGAGGTATTCCATGAAGGTTATTTTGTTAGAGAATGTCCCTTCTTTGGGAAAAGCCGGGGACCTGGTCAAGGTCTCCGACGGATACGGGAGGAATTATCTCATCCCTCAAAAGAAAGCCATGGTCGCTACAGAGAAAAGCGTTAAGGTGATTGAACACCAAAAGCGTCTGGTCCAACAGCGCATGGATAAGACAAAAAAGGATGCGGAGAAGTTGGGCCGGCAGATCGAAAGCCTCTCCTGCACCTTTGCCAAAACGGTCGGAGAAAGCGGGAAACTTTTCGGCTCCGTGACTTCCATGGATGTTGAGAATTATCTGAAGGAAAATGGAATCGAGGTGGACCGGAAAAAGATCGCTTTGGAGGAACCCATTAAAAATCTGGGGATGTTCACCGTACCGATCAAGCTCCATCCCGAGGTGACCACCCATCTGAAGGTCTGGGTGGTTCAGGAGTAATCGCTCATGAACGAGGCGGACTTCTCTTCCCACAAACTTCCTCCTCAGCATATTGAGGCAGAACAATCTGTGCTGGGAGGAATCCTTATTGAAAATGAAGCGATTAATCGCGTGATGGAACTTCTTGATGCCGATGATTTTTATCGCGATGCCCATCGCAAAATCTTCGATGCCTTGATTAACCTTTCGGAGCGTGACGAGCCTGCGGATCTGATCACCCTCACGAACGAACTCCGAAAAATCGACCAGCTCGACTCTGTCGGAGGGGCCTCTTATCTCGCCGCTCTGATCGATTCCGTCCCCACCGCCGCCAACATTGAATACTATGCCAGGATCGTCAAAGAAAAGGCCATCCTGCGGAAGCTGATTCAAACCTCCACGGAGATCATCACGCAAAGTTACGAGGATCGAGGAGATGTGGAAGGGTTTCTTGACGAGGCAGAGCGGGCCATCTTCGAGATCTCGGAAAAAAGAGTGCGGCCTTCTTTTTACCCGATCCGAGAAATCGTCAAACAGAGTTTTACAACCATTGAAAGGCTCTTCAAAAAGAAGGAGGCCGTCACCGGCGTTCCCTCGGGGTTTAAGGAGCTGGACCGGATGACAGCGGGTTTTCAGCCCTCTGACCTGATCATTATTGCCGGAAGGCCCAGCATGGGCAAGACGGCCTTTTGCCTCGACGTCGTCGAGTATGCCGCCATCGAGAACAAAATTCCTGTGGCCATTTTTTCCCTGGAGATGTCGAAGGAGCAACTGGTCATCCGTATGCTCTGTTCCCAGGCCAACGTGGAAGGAACACGGCTCCGGACAGGCTATCTCACTGAGAGCGATTGGCCAAAGCTGACCATTGCGGCGGGGAATCTGTCGGAGGCGCCCATTTATATTGACGACACGGCAGCCCTCTCGGCCCTTGAATTGAGGGCCAAGGCCCGCCGCCTTAAATCGGAATATGGCTTGGGGATGGTCATCGTCGACTACCTGCAACTGATGAAGGGGAGGTCACGAGTCGAAAGCCGACAGCAGGAAATCTCAGAGATCTCCAGATCTTTAAAAGCGCTTGCCAAGGAACTGAACATCCCTGTGATCGCCGTGTCTCAGCTCAGCCGGAAGACCGAGGAACGAACAGGGAATAGGCCCCAGTTGTCAGACCTTCGGGAATCCGGCGCCATCGAACAAGATGCCGATTTAATCCTTTTCATCTACCGGGATGAAGTTTATAACCGTGCAGAAGACAATCCCAATAGAGGCAAAGCGGAGGTCATCATAGGAAAACAGAGGAACGGTCCCATTGGAAAGATCGACCTGGCCTTTTTAGACAAATTCACAACTTTTAAAGACCTCTACAGGGGAGAGACTGAAAATAATTACCAGTAACCCTGTTCTATAGCGGAATGCAGATTGCGGAATTCGGAATGAAAGTTCCGAAATGTGAATAGTTGCCGATGAGCCTACCCAATATCCTTACCTTAATAAGAGTGCTTTTGATTCCCCTGTTCGTTATCCTCATCATCAATAAACATCTCGATTGGGCCCTTCTCACTTTTGCGATTGCAGGGATCACAGATGGATTGGACGGTCTTATCGCACGTCTGACTCACCAACGGACCGAATTGGGCGCTTATCTCGATCCCATCGCCGACAAACTGCTCCTTTTCGCCGGTTTCATCTCCCTCGCCATCATCGAAGTGATCCCCAGCTGGCTCGTGGTTATCGTCATCACCCGGGATGTCATCATTCTCATGGGTTTTCTTGTCATGTTCCTCACCGGATACCATCCCAAGATCAACCCCAGCTTCTTGAGCAAGACGACCACGACTTTTCAGATTGTAACAATCCTTTTCGTATTGATGGCGTGGTACTTCCCAGCCTTCAAACATCTCTCCATGGTCGCCGTTTACGGGACCGCCATCATTACGATCCTATCCGGAATCCAGTACGTTTATATCGGCACTCGAATTTTAAATGAAAAAAAATAGATATCCGTCACTGAAGGGGGAAATAGATATGGCCATCATCGTTGAGGTTACCGGGAGGGAGATCCTCGACTCCAGAGGAAACCCGACCGTGGAGGTGGAGGTCTTTTTGGAAAGCGGTTTTAGCGGGAGAGCCTCGGTCCCTTCCGGGGCCTCGGCCGGAAGCCATGAAGCCTTGGAATTAAGGGATAAAGATCCCAAACGTTATCTCGGCAAAGGAGTCCAAAGAGCAGTTCGAAACGTCAATCGTGTGATGGCACCTAAGCTTCTGGGAATGGACGTCCTCGATCAAAAAGCCATCGACACGGCGATGCTCCAGTGGGATGGAACTCCAAATAAATTCCGACTGGGTGCCAACGCGATCCTGGGGGTCTCACTGGCCTGTGCCCGAGCCGCTGCCAACCACCTGGGACTTCCCCTCTATCAGCATCTTGGAGGTCTCTCCGCCTCGCGGCTCCCCCTCCCCATGATGAACATCCTCAACGGCGGCAA
>DBZJ01000036.1:0-167 GCA_002311635.1 Syntrophaceae bacterium UBA1163 | reverse complement strand
ATCCTCAACGGTGGCGTCCACGCCGATAATAATCTCGACCTCCAGGAATGCTTGATCATTCCTGTGGGGGCCAAGAGTTTCAGGGAGGCCTTGAGAATGGGAGTGGAGGTCTTTCACCACCTCAAGGCGATCCTGAAAGGAAAAGGTTACAAAACTTCAGTAGGCGA
>DBZJ01000129.1 GCA_002311635.1 Syntrophaceae bacterium UBA1163 | reverse complement strand
GTGGTTGAAGTATAGTTGACTACAAGTCCTCAGAGCGAGGTTAACTGGACAACTGAAGATTTCCAATTGAAAGTAATAATCTGGGTCAGAAAAACCAGCTCACGCCGACTTGAAACATCTCCGTGTTCGTCCCGTTGTTGGGCAGCCGGGTATGGGCGTCAGAGAAGTGCAACCATCGGTATTGCACGGTCAGTGCAGTCCGGTCACTCAGGAAATAATGTATACCTGCGCCCACCTGGACATTAAACTGGAAATTTCCGGTAAGATCACGATCGTCAATATTGGTGCTCGTAACCCCGGCCCCGGCGTCAACAAACGGCACCCAGCGGCTGCCAGTGGCAAAGTTGTAGCGAAGTAATGGCGTCAGACCAATAAAATAACGATCATTAGGTTTGAACTGCTCTCCACCGAAAAGTTCAACCAACAGTTCAAGGTTGCCACGATACCATTTATCGGAGGCCATTACGTCCGTAAATACCCAGCCGAGATTCGCTGACGCCAGTGCCAAATCGTGGTCAACCGACGTGCCGAAAACTCTGATGCCAAAACCCGCCCCAACCGTGCCCCCCATTTGAAAGGTGCCTTTGCGAAAACCGCTCCCCACGCCATCCACCCAGATGGTCTCTGGCGTCAGGTTCAGTTTTAATTCGGGCTCACCCGATTGGGCCCACGCCGGTGGAAGCCCGATTATCATCAGGATGCCCAACATCACCATGGTCACTTTCATTCCGGAGCAATCCTATCTGTGTCTAATTAGAGGTTCGGGTACACTTACCACGACACCGAGAAGTTTAATGTCCCTTTCTCTCTCCCATCATTCCTGTAATTATGCTTGCAGGTGCAGCAACTGGGTCTGTATTTTCTCTGATTCCTGCTTTTTTGATCTTGTCAATGTCCAGTTTGTCGATCCATTGAATCAGATTGTCCAAGATTCCATGAAAACCAAATCCTCCTTCAGTCATTTCCTTTAAAGCCTCCTCTTTCGTCCACCGTTGCACGGCAATCCGGTATAACGCACACATGGTTCCTGTGCGATCTGCTCCGTGTCGACAGTGAACGAGAACCGGGGTTCTTTTGTTGTCAGTCACAATTCGCAGGAATTTAACAACTTCCTTTTCGTCCGGGTGCCATACTTTCAAACGGATGTGTTCATATACAAGCCCATTGTCTCCGATCTCGTCGAGATTGGAGTAAAATGAACGAAGATTAACGACCGTTCTAATTCCCATGGTCTTCAGATTCCACATGCCCTTAACCGTGGGTTGGGCGCTCCGATAAAGATCCTCCGAGACCTTGTAAAGCTTTGGGACGCCGTCCATCTGGATAGAATTAGCCGAAGGTACTTTCATAGCCCACATTTCTTGCTACACTTGAGAGTCTCCCTGTGGGCCCTGTTTAGGAAAAGCCCCCAAGGAATTCTTAAATATTTCACGTTCTTCGTGGCTCAGCGATACGAAGGTCTTCCCTTCTTTATTGGGATAATTTATTTTGTCTTCCCTGGCCAGCCAGCCCAAAGCCTGATAGACAATCTCCTCTTTTTCCTTCAAGATTTTAGGAAGCTTTGAAATCTCCACATTCTGTTTTTCTCCCAGAATTGTCCATATCTTTCCTGCAATCTCTCCGATTTTATCCTTCATGTTCTCCTCCTTTCAGACCTCAACCGAATTAGCAGAAGCCCGGAAGCCAAGGCCCAACTGGCAGTTCCCCAGGCTTCTGTGAACTCTCGCTCTCACTTTGGGTCTGTTGAACGGAATCTAACCTTTGCTTTTCGATCTGGCACCCTTGTCCCAGGATTTCTAAGACACACAAAAGAATATGTCGGTACTCCAAAAGAAAAGGACATACCCCGCCCAAAAGACAATTTCTTTCCTTCTGACTGAAAGCCATTTTCAGAAGACTTCCCTTTGCCATCTTCCTCAATTCTGATTTCAGCTGAGAAATCTTTTCATCTGGCATCTTACTGAATAGCGCGAAGATACCATTCCCGCTATATTATTCCACCTGCCCCTCGAAACTTTTAGTAAGAGAGCCCGATAATAAAATCGTGCATGTTAAGTCCCGAATCATTTCGAAATGGCCCAGAGACGTGATGAAAACGGTACTCTCCTCTTAATAACCATCCTTTCCCGAGAGCGACGCAAATGCCTGCTCCGGTTTGAAGTACTCCACCAAGATGGGAATCCCCCGATCTCTCTCACCTTCCCACCGCTGTTGTCATAGCCAAGTCCCCCTCCTCCAAGGAGGAACAAGAAACCCTATTTGCCCTCCATGGGTTTGAAGAGAATATTCGCATTCACGCCCAAGAGGACGAGATCTTTTTCGCCGCGGATGTTGTAACAGGGAAAATTCCCTTCAAATTCCATATCCCAATTTTTGTGAAGAAAAACATCCATTCTCGGAAGAATGGCATAATGTTCGAGCTTGGGTGAGGCCGTTCTAAATCCTCCCGGTATACCAAGGCCATATGTTACTTTCCTGCCTTCCTCAGCGAAGGAGAGAGGCTCCTTACTGCAAAATAAATAACTTCGTCACTTGACTCCTCCGTCCGTTCTTAGACTTCTTCATCGGCGAGCTTGAGAAGTTCCTCCGTCACCTTTTTCCGTTGTTTCTCATTAAAAGGGGATAGAAGCAGGAGTTCAAGAAGTCGAAGCCCCTCTACAGCGAGTACGATAACGGCCCCCCGTTCAAATCTGAGTTTGGCCGGGATAAGCTTATCCAAGCGTTTCCGGTAGTCTTCACGTGCAGGACCAAGAAGCTTGGGATTATGCGCAATAGCAGCTAGGAGTGAAGCACCGATTCGGTCAGTCTTACGGTCGCGACCCAGGGTGGAGAGGATGTAGGCCTTTATTTCCCGTGTCGGTCCGTTTTGAAGCTCTGCACATTTTTTCTCTTGAACTTCCTTGAAACGTTGCTTTCGTCTCTCCAGCATTGCTTTAAGAAGCCTCTCTTTATTAGAGAAGTGGTAGAGCAATCCTCCTTTGCTGACACTTGCTTTCTCGGCTACAGCATCAAGGGTCATGTGAGCGGCACCGACTTTGATCACAACCTTCTCTGCAGCATCGACAATCTTGTCACGGCAAGTCAATAATGGGGACATGGACTTCCTCCTCAATTAGTTGTATCTTTACAGTCTGGACGGTACACTATCAGAGTAGACACATTTTGTCAAGAGCTTTTCATTTGCACAACCTCTTACGGAAGTTCTCTCAATGGCACTGAATTGGATGGAAACGTCAAGAAGAATTGGGAATTACCACTTGAAAGATTGCATGGGGGAACAAAAATGTAAAAACAACATTACAGGAAGAACTCAGCATCACACTTGACAATGTGTGTATAGTCAAATCCTGACTTCCACACTTGATTAAACTGGAAAGACGATGAATGTTTGAAGAATTCTGACGATTTTTGCCTTTCTAAAAGTCCAGCGGGTTTCTAAAATCCTTGAGGGATCCGTTTTGATCTCTGCGCTCTGCAATATTAATGATAAACCTTCTTATACATGATTTATTCTCCTCAACACTGCGTCTCCCTATCTTCTTGTCTCCGCGCTTGCCCTGTACCTAGCATGGTGCAGGGCTTGCTCTGAACCCTACGTGGTTCGGGGTCTCCCTATCTGAATTCTCACATTCCGCATTCCTTACAGGTCGGAAAAATATCGAAAAATAACACTATTGTAAAAAAGTAGGAAATATTCTATAATGGCATAAAATAGTAAAAAAGGAGGACAAAATGCCTATATCCGTACTTACCTCCAAAGGCCAGATGACCATTCCAAAAGAGGTCAGGAAGGCCTTAAACCTCCACCCTTCCGAGAAGGTGATCATCGTGGTCGAGGGCAACCGGGCAATTATTCAACCGTTAAAGGGAAATCTCCTTGACATCGGCGGCTCCGTGAAGATGACAAACAGAGAAAAGCCAGCCGATTTCAAGAAAGTCAGGGAAGAGGTCAAAAGGCGAATTGCCAGGAGAGTCGCCACGAGGGGTTGAATCCATGGAGAATAAATTCGTCGACACCAATGTATTTCTGAGATATCTCACCAAAGATGACCCTTCGAAGTATGAGAGATGCAGGACGATGTTCAAGAAGGCTTTGGAAGGGGAAATAGCCATTTCAACATCGGGCATGGTGATTGCCGAGTTGATATGGACACTCCTGTCATACTACAAAGTGCCGAAAGCGGGGGTCATTGAAAAGGTCTCTGTGATTCTGGGTACTGAAAGTCTGTTCATTCCTGAGAAAGATGCCCTTGCAGATGCCCTTGTCGTTTATGCGAGGAAGAATATCGATTTTATAGACGCTTACAATGCTGTCTTTATGAAATATCACGGTCTCCGCGAAATCTACTCGTACGATGAAGATTTTGAGATGATCGAAGACATTGAAAGAAAGGAGCCTTAGCCTTTTGCCTCATTTTCTATACTTACCCTCCCCAAATCAAATCCCTCCCGCCTCCTTTACTAAAGGGAGTCCCGCGTTTCGCGGGATTTGGCAAAGAGGGGTCAGGGGAGATTTTATGAAACATTTGTCTTCTCTGTTATGGTTTTCTTGGTGATTCCGCATTCCCTGCCTCGCTGGGGGCTCGTCAAGGCGGGCCTGCCTCGCTGGTGTCTTAACAGGACTTTCGCCGTTGCAACTAATAGAAACGCATTAAATTCTTTTAAATTTGCGCCCCTCACCCTTTCCCTCTCCCCGGTGGGGAGAGGGCGGGGTGAGGGGGAGCCGAGCCAACCGTCAAAATTATTTCTGCATTTGTATTAATAATCAAAGCCGTCTTGAAGATTAGGCATGGAATATGATATCTCTTTGATAGGATATTTAACATGAGTTTCAAACACAATCGCCGCTACGGAGAGACCAAACGGAAGAAATAGAATTGAATTAAAGATTACGTGAAATGTTCAAGGCAATGTTGTTGGTTCTAGAAAGCGTGAGACAAGGGTTGTGGGCAGGAGACCAAACACTCCTGATGGTAGGTGGCTTTGGATAGGATGGTATATCCAACTTAGGGTCATTGGAAAACAAGGTCTTGAAGCTGAGAGAGATTGTTGAAACAGTCAAGGGAACGGTATTAACCAAACAGGGGGATTTGGACTTAGAAATTTCCTACTGCGGAGCGTCGGACCTGTTGAGTGACGTTTTATCTGATATGAAGCCAGGTTCCCTTCTGCTCACAGGCATGGTGAGTCTGCAGTCCGTTCGTACAGCTGAAATGGTCGATCTCGCTGCGATCGTATTTGTGTGTGCGAAAATCCCTAGGCCCGAGTCTATTGAGTTAGCCAATGAATTGGGGATCCCGTTGATCGCATCTCCTTACAGCATGTACGAGATTTGCGGTCGCCTCTATCAGGCAGGTTTAAGGCCTCCAAAGAAATAGGCCTACGTTTCAGATTCTTTTCGTGGAGATGGGAGTTGTCACAAGTTCCAAAATTTACAAAAATTCAGGAGCTCGTTTACGAGCTGCCCGTCGGGCGCGTGATGAAGAAAGAGGTCATCACCGTGTCCCCCGATACCCCGATCTCAACATTGAAGGAAATCCTCAGGGTCAATCGAATATCGGGAGTGCCTGTTCTGGATGGGGACCATCTGGTCGGGATCATTTCGATCGAGGATTTGATAAATGCCTTGGAACAAGGTGATATGCAAGCTCCAGTGCGAAAAAGGATGAGCACGCAACTGATTACTGTCCGGGAGGATGAATCCGTTATCGAGGCGGTGAATAAATTTGTTCAATACAGAGTAGGGCGTCTGCTGGTGGTGAATAAACGGGGAGGGCTGACCGGAATCCTGACCGGAGGGAATATCACCCGTGGGTTGTTAGAAGCCGTCGGGAAGAATCCACATGCAGAGAAGATTAGCGGTTATCGGGCGCCACATATTTTTCAAGATTTCGCTTCAGACCATACGAGCCTCGTTCTGAAATATAACGTAAAGGCCAGAGATTTTGAGACGGCAGGGAGTGCATCCAGTAAAGTGAAACGAGCCTTGGGTCGACTGAGAGTACTCCCTGAGGTCATCCGGCGCGTCGCCATTTCAGTATATGAAGGGGAAATGAATTTGATTATCCATTCGGATCAGGGTGGAGAATTGATCGCCGAGTTACGACCGGAATTGATCCATATTACGCTGAAAGACCAGGGACCAGGGATCCCAGACATTGAGCGGGCCATGACCCCGGGGTTTTCAACCGCCCCGAACTGGATTCGAGAGCTGGGATTTGGCGCAGGAATGGGTCTCGCAAACATCAAGAAGTGTGCCGATTCCATGAAACTGGAATCGAAAGTGGGTGTGGGAACTCAATTGGAGATCATCATTCACCTGCACTCCGAGTCGGGGGATGAAACAAATACAGAAAAAGCGAAGCAACCGGAACCGTCGTGATTTCCATATAAGAAAGGGGGAAAATAGAAAGCATCAGACGGTATTTCTTGGCAAGGGCAGTACCGATCCATATCCGCAATCCGAATTGCGCACTCCACAATCTTAGCTGTTTCCGTTCCTCCGCGTCATCGGGTCTCCGTGTCTCTGATTTCATACTCCGAAATCCGCAGTGTCTCCCTATCTCTTCTTTTTTCGTCTCCTGATTATCTCTAGAATTAGCTTTTCCATTCCGCCATGCACCATGCCCCGAACCACGTAGGGTTTGGGATTAGTCCTGAACTCAACGTAGTTCATGATGGGGTGCATGGCAGCCCTGAACCTTACATGGTTCAAGGCGCAATCACCAACCACGAGCACGCCTGCCCGCCGAAACTTAAGTGTAGGCAGGAATCATGGTTGTACTTACATTTTTGGCCAATTCTTGACCAAGATAGGAAGCGGCCCCACGTTTACGTCCCTCTCAAGCTGTGGCCCGGAAATCCCTAAAATAACACCTTGAAATTTCGGTTGACATAACAGAATTTTCAAGGTAAGATTTTCCCATGATGATAGACCGTAAGCAAGAAGTCGAAACGATCCAGGGACTACTTCGGCGGCACCCCGTGGTTGGAATGATAGGGGCGCGCCAGGTCGGAAAGACAACCCTTGCCCGTTTGCTCGTTCAAAAAACAAAAGGCCCATCTTCGTACTTCGACCTGGAAAACCCCGAAGACTTGGCTCGAATCGCTGATCCGATGCTTGCCCTCAAAGACCTTAAAGGACTCGTTGTCATCGATGAAATCCAACGGCAGCCGAACCTTTTCCCGGTATTACGGGTATTGGTCGACCGGCCCAAATCCGCCACTCATTTCTTGGTGCTCGGCAGCGCATCACCGGATTTGCTTCGCCAGAGTGCTGAAACGCTTGCGGGGCGAATTTTCTATCATGAGTTGGGCGGGTTTTCCCTTGAAGAAGTTGGAGTTGAAAACCATATGCAACGATGGTTGCGGGGAGGTTTTCCAAGGTCCTACCTCGCTCGCACTCACTCTGAGAGTGATGAATGGCGGCAGGGATTTATCCGTACTTTTTTAGAGAGGGATCTCCCTCAGTTGGGAATTACGATTCGGTCAACCACGCTGAGGCGTTTTTGGACGATGCTTGCAAACTACCATGGCCAAATCTGGAATGCCTCAGAATTCGGCCGGTCTTTTGGTGTGGCTGACACGACGGTCCGAAACTATCTTGACCTGATGACCTCGGCACTGGTGATTCGTCAGCTATCGCCCTGGCATGAGAATATATCCAAACGGCAAGTGAAAGCACCTAAGATATACATCGCAGACAGTGGGGTGCTGCATACCCTGCTCGGTCTTAGAACGTTTAAGGACCTTGAAGGTCATCCCAAAGTTGGAGCATCGTGGGAGGGTTTTGTTCTTGAGCAGGTTATTCGTCACTTGGCAGCCAGGGTTGACGAATGTTTCTTCTGGGCCACCCATGGAGGAGCCGAGTTGGATCTTCTTGTTGTCAGAGGGCAACGGCGGATGGGATTCGAGATAAAAAGAACGACTTCTCCTCAAGTTACTTCTTCCATGCGTTATGCATTGTCAGATCTACATCTTCGATCTCTGGACGTGATCCATGCCGGGGAAAGGACATTTCCAATGGACAAAAAAATACGTGCAGTGGCTTTCATGCGTCTCCTCCAGGATATTGAACCTCTCACGTAGAGAAATACACTTCACCCTTCGCGCCTTACGCCTCTCTTTTTTTTGTTTGCTTACGAATTCACGAGCCACGATTCACGAGTCACGAATCACGGTTATATCGACATTCCGCAATCCACAATCCGCATTCCGCAATCATCATTTCTAATTGTAATCCCGTTGCGTTTCTGATATAGTGGGGCAAAATCTTTAAGCAATATTATTTAGGTAAATGAGGTCCATATCTTCAATCTGCAATTCGCAATCTGCAATCTGCAATTGACAGAGTGGGGGATTCAGATATTGAAAAACTGTGGACCCTAAAGCCTATTCTCAAAAAGAATGGGCTTTTTTGTTTTTTGCGTCTTACGACTTGCGACTCGCGCCTTACGATAAAAAAGGTGAGGGTGGATGAGGTTAATTCAAATTTCAAGGCCTGACACCTTTGAAAGAGTTCAGCAAGGAATCCTCGGAGCTTCTATATGGGGAAGCTCCTTCAATGCATAAGCTCTTGGCTAAAGCGGGCTTCTAATGAACCGGAGAGGGTGATTGCTCACAAAGGAGGATACACACTTAAGGCTCACGTTAGGGTAGGTTTTTTCACCTTGTGCAAAGACTCTAAAAATGCGCAATCTGTCATGCCTGTACAGAATTATGCCAATATGCCTAAGACTTGAAGTAAGGCCATTTTTAAAATCTTAGGAGCACTCTCTTCATCAATTCACTAACCCAAATCTTACAACTTCTTAACATTGCAAGATTTTCTAAACACTCTGATTCCAAGCCCGATAAGCCTCCCTGGAGTTCACGTGATGGAACAGTAATTGGCATAATGTTTGCTTTTAAGCATCTTAGGAGAAAGTAAAATAACCGTAAAAGGAAGATACAAGGGGAAAAAGAGCGGAAAGAAACAGGTAAAGAAGGCTAAGGATCCAAAGAAGGTAGCGGCAGCAAAGAAAGGGTGGAAGACCATCAGAGCGAAAGCGAAGAAACGCTGAGATCTTTTTGTTCTCCGAAAGAATGCTGACTGTGGAGGCATTTGATGATGATATCGAACGGACGAAGGAAGATTGGCTTGCCTTTTACAGAACGCTCAAGCGGTTTGGGAAAGGGCGAAAAAGAGGGCTAAGGATAGGAAACTAAAAGAGGGGGTGATGTGGTGGAAAAGGAGAAGAGAACGGAGTAGAGGGGCAGGAGTGATTCGCAATGTATAACAATTCACCGAAAAATAGAAAAGGAGAATTCTACCAGGTTTCGCTGTGAGCACGGTGGAACCTAAGTTCATCATCTCCCCATTTTTAAGGAGGAAATAGAAATGAAAAGGATCTGGTGGATAATTTTGTTGGCATTAGCGTTGTTAGCTGGGTGCACTACGGTTAGGTCACACGAAGTATACCCGATAAAAGAGAACATCTATCTAATGAGTTTTGTCTATACCTCTCCGGTATGGTCGAACGAAAACGCAATCACAAGTTTAATGGATCAAAAAGCGACTGAGTTTTGTCCAGGGTATCATAAAGTTTGTGATTTTTACGCATTGAAAGAAGGCTCATTGAAAGCAAGATTTTGGGGCTTCGAGTGTCCTCTGAAACAGGATAAATAGTCCATTTGTGGGGAGGCTTAGATCTCCCCACTTAAGGACTATAAACAAATGAAAACTTTATTTGCGACAGGAGGCTGGCAAGCCTGATGGCATCCGTCCGGATCTCTTGAATGGTATATTGCTGAACTTTTGCCCATCCGGTGCGGGGAACGTGGGCTCAAAGATTGAATGGTCCATGTGACAACCGTGCAACACAACCTTTTTCTGACCCCTCGCCCAATATTCTGTAACCGATTACCATCTCTAACCCCCGAGGGCATTATTGATTTGCCCAATGGAATAAAGAGCTCGATATAACCAGTGATTCACTTTGCAATATACACTGCTTTGCGTATTTAGGAAGCGAATTTTCAGGGGAAAAGCGATACGCCCGGCTTTTAAGAGAGAATGTCGCCTTTTTTATCTTTCTCCCATTCCCTTGTCCGTTTCACAAATTCACAAGCTTTAGTCCATTTTTGGCCAATTTCTGACCAGTCCAGTTGATTTCAATAAACAGAATTAGGTTTCTGCAGGAGGAGTTGACGTATATCTTATGTTCTTTTTCAAGGACTTACGCTATGTTTACCTCGCCGAAGCCTTGGCGCAGGCGGGCTCTATGCGCCATGCCTTTTGGGTGGCACAAAAAATGCTTAATTATTGTAATCCCGTTGCGTTTCTGATATAGTGGGGCAAAATCCGGGTGGGGGATGCAAATGGTGGGTTAAACACAAAGCCTGGTCTCAAAAAGGGATGGGCTTTTTGTTTTTTGCCCCTTACTCCTTGCGCCTCACGCCTTACGGTCGGATGTTAACGCTGCGCCCCATGCGCTTTGCGCTGTGCTTTTATTGGGCTCACGAATCACGGTATTAACGGGATGGGCTTTTTTGTTTTTCAATGATTTCCGGACACACGACAAGAATACTGACATGGTTACGACTTGAGAGGGTTAGTGGAAATCCTTTCAGATAAAAAAGGGGGAGGGTTCGTTGAATGTTGCGGCCTGACCCCGGGTGCTTTTTTTAAGGAAATTAGTATCGCTTTCCTTCGCTTAGCGCCATTATGGTGTATCCCCCAGCGAGCTAATTAATGGATGAAATACCTATTGTCTTAAATTTTGATCTTTACTATATCATAATCCGGATACACTTCCAACCATACTCTTTTCAGATTAAACGGTTAGATAACGAATGCACGAAAAAGTCACCAGAAAAGGGGGTGCGAATAACACCTACCAAAGTTTGAGAACTGGCCATCTGGAAGGCTAAACTGGGGTTGACTGGGGTTGGATAGAAGTGATACGTTAATTCGTAAGCCAAATATGGTATGTTACAAATTTTGTAAAAAAAAGATTAATAAAGAAAGGAAGCTGTTAACATGAGAGTAGCGTTTAATAGATGTTTAGAGCTATGGGTTTGGGTCGTTGTGGTTTTTTTTCTAACGGGGTGCGGAGCTACACTTAATCAGACACGGAAAATCTCTGATCAGCTTGACCAAGATCAAGATGTAATATACAAATCTTTCAAAGTTAAACCCACAGATTTATCCTTAAGTTCAAAATGTAATGCACCCCCATCAGTGAAAATTGTCAACATTGAAAGTAGGACAGAAGATTATTTGGTATATAAAATTGCCGCGCAAACTGGAGTTATAAATCCCAGGGAAATGATGGATAGTGTTTGTTTGTATTTGAAGAAAGGCTTTGAAAAAAGCCGTATCAAAGTTGATGACCAATCTACAAAAGTTCTTCAATTAAAAATGGTGGATTTGCACTCAGCAGCTGGTATGTGGACATGGGGAGGCCACTTCAAGGCAGAGCTAATTATCCCTAAAAAGAATTTTTCTAAATTCTATGAGGCGGAGGAGAATCTTGCGAAATCAGCATTCACTGCCGCTACCTATCCTATTCATGGTGTTACAAGACAAATCATAGACGATCCGGTAGTTCAGGATTACATTTTATGCAGGTGAACAAAATTGTCCTGAATGACATTAATAACGAACGGCTTCGGTTTCGGTGGACTGTATTCGATTAGAAGAAGGGTGCCAATGAGAATTGTAAAGGGAACCTCAGTCGGATCGGAGAGATGAGGACGTTTGGATAGAAATCAAGTATGCTTCGCTAAAATGATACGTTGTGGACTTCAGGAAAAAGTCACCAAGTTTGACACTGTCTGCAAGGTTAAATTCTGACTCTTACATTTTATCTTTCTTCCATTCCCCTAACGGTTTCACAAATTCACAAGCTTTAGTCCATTTTTGGCCAATTCTCGACCACCCCTGTTGACTTCAACCAACAGAATTAGGTCACTGCTGTAAGAACTGGGTTATTACTTTTATAGAATTTAGGCCTACTTGTTTCTCAGGACAATGGTAAAGGTTTACCAGCGGGGGGCCAACGGGTACATGCTGACCCACCCCAGGGTTTTTCACGAAACGTTTGGTATAATTGGTGGGGGGTTTACCTAATCCACCCCCCGAAGGTGCTT
>DBZJ01000218.1 GCA_002311635.1 Syntrophaceae bacterium UBA1163 | reverse complement strand
AGAAGGTTAGAGGTTAAGTTGTGAGGTTAATTGGGACCGGGTGAGAATACTATAAACAGAACATACTCTCATGCGCATGGACAGTCAAGCGGAAAATTCGGGGGAAAATTCGGGGAAAATTCCATCCAAATTCCATCCATAATTTTCGTTTGAAATGTTGCATTCTGAAGGAAGTACTCTTGCACGCGGATTCTCGTAAAATTGGGGGAAATGCTGTGGCTTGGGACGGCCCGAACCAACGATTAAGTTCAGCAGCAAAGCGGTTACAGATAAGGTCTAAAAAGGAGTTTGATTCAGCGGAGAGAATGAGGAAGTTATGAGAAGCCCTTCCCTAAATTGCAGTATTCCAAGCCCAGAGATTCTGAAGAGATTCTATGCAAAAATTCTTTCTCTGCTGATCGAGGATGAGAAAAAAGAATGGGTGCTTTCTAAAAATCTAAAAAGGCTGATTGGATCGGGATAGTTTGGCTGAAAATTTAACCACAAAATACAACCGTTGTTCCTTATTCCCCCGTCCCCTTTCTTCCGACAATTTTCTCTCTAAGCGTCAGCATATCTGAGGCCGATCCGACGAAAATCCTCCTTGACCTCTAAGAAGGCGTCAACCACGGCTGGATCAAACTGTGTCCCTTTTGCTTCGATGATGATTTGGACGGCCTTTTCATGAGGGATCTGAGATTTGTAGACCCGCTTGCTCGTCAACGCGTCGTAGGTGTCGACCAAAGCCATGAGTCTGCCTGGCACTGGAATTTCCTCTCCCCTGAGACCCTCCGGATATCCAGACCCATCCCATCGTTCATGGTGGGTGTAAGCAATTTCACGAGCAATGCGCAGAAAAGAGGTATTTCCAAGCTTTCTTTCGGCAACAAGGATGGTGTCGCGGCCGTAAACCGTATGTTGTTTCATTTCTTCAAATTCTTGCTCGGTCAGTTTGCCGGGCTTCAGCAAGATTCTGTCTGAAACCCCGACCTTGCCGATATCATGGAGCGGGGCGGACTTGCACAACAGGTCGATGGCTTCATCATCCAGGAATCGAATGAATCTGGGTTGATGCTTCAAGTAGTCGGCGAGAAGACGGATATAGTTCTGAGTGCGCTTGATATGCCCACCTGTATCCGGATCCCGCGTTTCGGTCAGCGAGGACATACTTTCAATCGTTGCTTCCTGAACCATTGCAAGCTCGCGAGTTCGCTCTTTAACTCTCCGTTCTTCCTGCCAGAATCTGAAAAAAGTAATGAGGGAGAAATTACACGCCAGGACGATCAAGGGTAAAACCGGTGAAATGAAGATGCCTTCGTTTCGAAACATCCACGCCGAGGCGTGCCAAACACCCACTGCGACGACTCCAAGGAAAAGTGAACTCCAACCGGCTCCAGTCCAAGCCAGAATAAATGCGGAAAGCAACCCTAATGCTAACATTCCTACAGACTCCAGGCCCGCGGCCCATTTCGGTCGAGAGAGGAAATCCTTTTTTAGGATATTATCAACAACGGTTGCGTGAACCTCCACCCCTGGAAACACGGGATCGAAAGGGGTGGACTTGAGCTCTTTCAATCCCGAGGCAGAGGTTCCGACGAACACTATTTTCCCTTGTATCTTCCCATCCGGGATGCGATCGGACAGGATGTCTGCCGCTGAGACATAGTCGAAGGTTTTACCCTTCCCGCGAAAACGGATCAGCATACTCCCTTTTGAGGTAAGGGGGATAGCCGTTTGGTTTAGATATAATGACTCCACACCACCCGTGTCGGTCTTCAAAAGGACGTCGCGTACACCCAGAGCCTTCATCAGTGTTACCAACCCGAGGCTCGGATACAGTCTGCCTCCGTGTTCAATGATCAAGGGCACGCGTCTCAGGATGCCGTCTGAGTCCGGCAAAACATTGAAGAAACCGGATCCAGCCGCAGCCTCGGAAAACATCTTTAGATTACAGGATACACTACGGGCATGAATGAATAGTGGTGAATCCTTTTCTGCCTTGTCGTGTCCTATTTGGTTGACCTGTAATGGATGTAACAGGCAGTCCTCCGAATCAGAATCTTCTTCGAACAGGAATTGATAACCTAACAGAAAGGGACCTCTTGAAAGAGCCTCCGCCAGCCTCTGGTCATTGTCTCTGAGCTCTTGGGGAACTCCTCTGAGTCCGAGATCGACTCCAAAGTCGCGCAGAATCTCCTTTCTTATCGAATGAATCGAAGTTCTATCCTCTTCTGCGAATAGCATATCAAGGCCAATGCTCAAGGCCCCAAGATTTCTGAGTTTGTCCACCAGGATTGCGATCCGATAGTGCGGCCAGGGCCATTGGCCGTATTGTTTGAGGCTTTTTTCATCTATGTCAACGATGACGGGAACAGGAGAGGGCTTTCCAGTGCTGGCGGACAGCAGGGAGTCGTAAACTCGATTATGAAGGAAGTCGGTCAAGGTGGGTTTGGCAAGATTTATAAAAAAAAGGAGGACTGAAAAAAGGATACCATAGAGTAGGACAGGTGACCTGTTTCTTCGATCTCTCCTAATAATAACTTTCCCGCTTTCCGGGTCCGCCATGCGTTTAGACCGCATAAAAACGCTAAGATCACCATTTTCCAGCGCGTCGATCCAAAGGGATCACAATCGATAGCCAGTGGGTGACCAATAGGCCCCTCCTTAATTTTCTCCGATCAAAAATGCTGTGCCTTTCCAAAGAAAACGAGTTGACTCCAGTTATCTGACAATGACTTCGACTCTCCTGTTACGGGGTTCAGGGACTTGATCTTTGGTAGGCACCAAGGGTCTTGCTTTGCCGTAAGATGAAACGAACAGCGTTTTCGGTTTAATGCCGCTCGAAACGAGCAGATCTCGGATGGTGTTTGCCCTCTTTGAAGAGAGGCCGGCGTTGTAAGCCTCTGTTCCCACAAGATCGGTATGACCCGCTACGTAGACTTCGTTTGAATTACGGCTTTTAATAGTCTTCTGGACTTGGGACAGCAAGTCGTTGGATTCATGGGTGAGTTTAGCTGTATTACGCTCAAAGTACAGAATGAATAAGATAAATCGGCCCGTTTGATCCGGCAGCACGGAGAGGGCTGCCGCAAAGACATCGCTGACTTCTTTTTCTTCTACGGGTTTGGGAGCGACCGGCGGCTTATTGAGATCGTCAAATTCGATTCCGTATCCAGGCTTGTCAAGTATCTGGGAGCCTCCCTGGGTGGTCACCGTGATGACACCTCCCTTACCATTCTGATCAGGTAAGAGGACGATCAAATCTCGCTTTGCCCGGTGTGCACCACATCCGCTTAGAAGGCAAAAAAAGATCAAAACAAAAAGAACATTTCTCCACTGCCTCATCTGTCTTCTCAGTTTTCTTGAGTGGTGGGCGTCTCTTTGTCTACTTCCCTTCGACCCTCACGACAAATCTCGTTCCCCTAATGCCTATGGAGGCAGTGGGGGTTTCAAAGTGCGCTGAGTCCGGTGCAAGCTTAGAGATGAGCCCCGAAAGATAGGCTGCAGTTCCTCTGATCATCCTGAGAACGATCGAGAATTTTCCTTCCCCTGGAGCAAACACAAACTTATCAATCACTAAGGCGCTCTCTGGTCCCAATGACAAGAGAGTATCGTCCCTAAATATCACGCCAATGGACCCGTTAGGACCAGTGCGAAGTGTATCATTTTCCCGTATCTCTAGACCGACGGTTGCGGACATCGTCTGCCCTTGTCTGACAATCGCCGCCGTTCCACTCGCCTTCTGAACGGTTGCAACCGTTGGGGAGGCACAGACGGGCGAGACATTTCCACCCATCGATAGCAGGATGAATATAGTTGCAAGAGGGACAAACAATTTTCCAATTCTATTAAAATTCATCTTCGATTCCACCAAAAAATTCTTCTATCCGTATCTTAAATTTAAGCAAAAATTAAGCCAAAGGGTCTGCGTGAAAATACATACATGATTTCAGAGATTTAATAGAACTACATGAATTTCCGTCTTCCATATTGATCGACATATTTACAGGAGGGTGGCCAAATTTGTCACAGGAAACCGACCTGCAACCAGAATCGACCTATTGACCGGCATAAGGTCTTCGGTGTAGGCGAATGAAATGGAAATCAGGAAAAGTTCTCTTTAGGGATGGAGGATGAGAAAAGGGAATAGATACCCTCTAAAAATTTAAGAAGACTTACATCCTTCTCTGTCACATTACCCATAAATAAATGGCAATGACAAAGGCCATGAGGTTAACCAAGAAATCAATTGTCATATGTCGCCCCATAGAACTTCAGCGGCACTTCACACCCAAATCCCGATTTAGGAGCCGAAACCCTTTTCCCATCCGGTCATTGCGAGCACCTGCAAGGTGCGTGGCAATCTCATTGAAAAAGACGAGATTGCTTCGTTTCACTCGCAATGACAATTTCTAAATCGGGATTTGGGTCACAACAAAAAGAACACTAAACCATTAATTCGAAGCTCGATGAACCGTACTGAATAAAAACGGTGACATCTGGTGAAGAATTGTATACACTTTAAAAAGCAAATGTCAATAGAAATTTATAAGCCATTAAAATTCAAGGAGTTATATTAGAAGCGACCCATTAAGAGCCCGAATTTAGAAATCGCAATGACAGAGGACAATCTCGCGCGTAGCACCCGGTGAGATTGGAGGGAATGCGCTTTCTGGGCAAAAAGAAGGCGCAAACAATAATCTTGACAAAACAAATTAGAAGTTATACATTATCCTTAGATTGTCCAACTTTTTATATAAAGGTTAGAATTTTATGGCTACTGTTAAAACTTTATCCAAAGGCCAGATCGTGATCCCTGCTGAATTGAGAAAGCGGTATCGCATCGAACCCGGTACGGAGTTGCAGGTGATGGAGTATGGTGGCATCATCTACCTCATCCCGCCTGTTGAAGATCCGGTCAAGGCAGCCTGCGGTCTTCTACCACCAAAGCCATCTCTTGCCGAAAAGCTCCTGAAAGAACGGAAGGGCGAATTCAAATAATGCAGAAAGGGCCTTTCATTTTCGATAGCCATGCTCTTCTCAAATTCTTCCAAAAAGAGAAGGGATATGAAAAGGTTGTCCATCTCCTTGAGGAAATAAGGAAAACCGGAGCGGTCAAATATATTAGTGCCGTTAATCTCGGTGAAATTATCTATTCGACAAAAGAAGAATTTGGCGACCAGAAGAAATTAGAAGTTCTTGCAAACATTGAAAGGTTGAACTTCACCATTTTGCCTATCCCGAATTCTTTGATATTCCAGGCCGCTGAATATAAGGCCCAATATGCCCTCTCATACGCCGACTGCTTTGCCCTTGCCTCGGCTGTCGAACACAAAGCCACCTTGGTGACAGGCGACCCGGAATTCAAAAAGGTGAAACACCTGGTGGGTATCGTTTGGATATGAGAGGCGGGCAAATCACTCCCGCCGTATTTCCTCCCCTCAGGTGTGAATCCCCTCCGGTTGTGAAATCGCCCCAAGAACAATAGAAATCATAAGAGGCTTTTCTCTGCCGATCGGGGATGAAAAGAAGGGTTGGTTACTTTCTAACGATCTAAAAAGGTTGATTGGGTTGACATAAACTTACTGAAAATAGCATACAACGAACGCATTCTTCCTCGTCAAGTTGTACTGCCCCCTGCGTCCCCCAATTCCTTGGCGATTCTTTCTTATTTTAAATAATACTCACCTGAAGACGTTTTCCTAAGGCAGAAGCAGTGCGTTTTAACGTCGAAAGTTTGATGTCCTCGGCATGGTTTTCAATCCTCGATATGGAGGTCTTCTTGGTTTTAAGCCGACGGGCTAATTCTTCTTGAGTCAACCCTGCTTTTTCCCGTGCCTGACGGAGTACGACCCCGATTTTGAATTGCTCATACCCCTCGTCAAACCCTTTCGCAAATTCCTTATCCCTCTTCTTCCTTTCCCTTATATATTTTTTGAGATCACTCATTTTATATCCTCCTTTTCAAAAAATCTCTTCGATAAGCTTCTGCCCTTTCTATTTCATGGACGGGTATCTTTTGACTCTTTTTCACAAATCCATGGCTTAGCACAACAACAGAACGATTTAAAAAGAAACACAACAGACGATACGCATTTGACCCAAATTGAATTCGGCATTCCCAGATGTCCTCGGTTCCAATTAGCTTCTTGAAATATAAAGATGGGACCGCATCCAAATCCTCCACAAGCTTAAGAACCCAAACGATCTTTTTTGAAACTTTTCCCGGCAGGGAATCCAGAAAATCCTGTACAGGGCATTTGCCATCAGCCGTCCTGTAGAAAATAACAGTTTTGCTCACAAAATCATGTTAACCTGCACGTTAACCATTGTCAACAGGTAAATCTTGGCGGAAATTGCACGGCGGGCTGCGCAGGCGGATGAAATGGGAAATGCAAAAATTCTTTCTCTGCCGATCGGGGATGAGAAAAAAGAATGGGTGCTTTCTAAGAACCCAACAAACCTGGTTATGCACTATTTTATAAAAAAATCAATCAGAAAAAAGACAAGGACTTGGGATAAAAAGGCAGGCCAAAACTGAGGGAATTCTTAGCAGTCAGAGTTACGAGTACCCGTTTTTACCATCTGAACCATCCGCATTAAAACCTTTTTCTAATAAAATTGATTTGACCAATTTGAAAATTTCTGATGTTGTTGAATCCTTCGAAAGGAAATAATCAGCCTTGTTTCGGGTCGCTGCCTCTCGATATTCTGGTGAATCATGGGTTGTTAGAATGATGACAATTATCTCTGGGTAATCCGCCTTTATCTTTCTGGTTAATTCAAGGCCGTTTTCCCCGGGTAACTGGATGTCCATAAAGATCAGGTTGGGAGGATGAGAATCGATATTCCGAAATCCTTCTATGCCATCCCCTGCTTCGATAATGTCCATTGAAGGAAATTGATCCTTTAAGTCATTTTTCACTAGTCGTCTAAATGAGGGGTTATCTTCAACGAGCATTGTCTTAAACATGACATTGCTTCCTTTCTCACATTTTTTGTAGTCTGTCCTATGCCAGTCTATTTGACTGACTTTGACTGTTTACTCTCTATCTTCCACCTTTTCGAAGATCTCAGATTCAACCCTCTCACCTTTTCCTGCTTCTCGTGTTTGGCACCCGGCCCATCCTTATCAATTCCCGGTTCTCTAAAATCACTTGGTCTACAATCTCCCCGCAGATAACACATTTCCATCCCCAAAAGTATTCATGAGGGCCGTAAAATTTATCATAAGTCATGACACTACTGCACCGAAGACACTTCATAAGAATATCCTCCTTCCAGCCATTCCGTAATTATACAGGAGTGATTTATGGATTACATAAGGTGAACGCTGTATTTTAGGGTGAAAAAGGCTGTATCTTGAGAGAGGTCACATCAAAGATTTCCATTTGTACTATTGTGTTGTGGAACAAAGATGAACAAGCAATGTTCCAGGAAGGAAGTTTGCGGACCACACAGGCCTTGAGGATGCGGAAAGAATTGACCATGACCCCCCTTTATTCTATTTCAACTGAAAGAATAATACGTTTGTTGTAAAGAAATCCCCCATCATGGCTCTTCTGGTCGGACCTTTTTCCCTTACGATCTTGATTCGCGACGTGTGAACAATCTCTCCCATGCTCCCCTCCTTAATTCATCTGTCTAATTAAATTCCGGCCTCCGCAACCCGCAATCCGCATTCCGCATAAGAAGTATCGTTTTGTTCTGATGTTTTCAATTTGAAATCTGCAATCTGAAATTTGAAATTGAACCAGGGCCAACTTTTTTATGGATGACCTAAATCCATTCCTTTTAATTAAAGATTTTCGATCCCACCTCTCAACGGAGCCGACGGGGCAAGGAATTTGAACAACCCCGATAATAAGAAGGGGTCACTTTGATTCCCTAAGTCATCTCTAGAAGTAATTCCGATATAGTAGGTTCCCGATTCTGTGGGGAGCTCAAGCCACTCATCTGGTAGGATCAACTCTGTCTTTCCAATGACCAGTTTTGAAATTATCCCCGGTGTTGTCTCCCACGAAAAGTGATCAGGCTCAAAAATGGTTCTATCCTTGCTTACATACACTCTGTAACTGCTTGCTTCGGGTACGGGTTCCCACCAAATTCTTCGTTTATGAATCAATGGCGCAATTTTCTCTCTCCTCCTCAACGCATATGCTTCCTTGTCCTCATCCTTCGAATTTTGTTTGCTTCTCGACCGCTCCCCAAGCCGTCGCCAAAGGTCTTCCTCTTTCTTGTCCGGATTCTTTTTAAAGAAGTCCTTCCACGCTAGGTCCATTTCCTCTTTCATTTTTTGCTTCAGAAATGAAACTTTCCGTTTCAATGGGTCGTTCGTCATGTCTGTTCCCACCGTTACTGCATAGTCCATCTAAGAGCCCTCCCACATACAAATCGATGATAAATGAATAATTGTGATGAAAAAGAATGACTACTGGTGAATTATTATAGGATTCTTAATAGGCGATGTCAAGGGGAACTTGGTAGCGCTTTGATTTCATTGCTTTATATCTGAAATGATGCAGCTGAGGCAAAACTTAAAAATCACAACTTCAGGAAGGAGGTTTGCGGAGCACATATGCCTTGAGGATGCGGAAAGAATTGACCATGACCCCCCTTTATTCTATTTCAGCTGAAAGAATAATACGTTTGTTGTAAAGAAATCCCTCGATCATGGCTCTTCTGGTCGGATCTATTTCCCTTACGATTTTGATCCGCGACGTGTGAACAATCTCTCCCATGCTCCCCTCCTCAATTTATCTGTCTAATTAAATTCCGGCCTCCGCAACCCGCAATCCGCATTCCGCATAAGAAGTATCGTTTTGTTCTGATGTTTTCAATTTGGCCGGGTCGTGCCCCGCAAGCCCCCGATTGCAGCCGAGGTCAAGGGGCACAATATGAATGATATTACAATCCCGGGAAGCCCCGCCCTATGGGCGGAAAGCTTCCAATTTGCGATCTGAAATTTGAAATTGAACCAGGGCCAACTTTTTTACGGATGACCTAAATCTCTTTTAAGATTCTTATAATTTTATGGACACCACCCGTGAGCCCTCCTGATCTGGCTGTAAAACTTTGTTAAGGCATCTTCAAATTTAAGGGTCAGTTTCGCAGTCTTACCATCCATCCGGCAAATTAAAAATTAATTCCCTATGACAATGCGGACAAGGGGGTTTTCTAAATACCCCGTCCGTATGCTCGGAACAAAAACCTCTTTTATCACCAAGGACCCAATTTCCGCATTGATCCCTTAGTTTGTTCAAACCTACGCACCTGCTAATGACAACCTCTCTATTGCAATCCTCATTCTTACATATTACCTTCGACATAAATAAATCCCTCTCTCTATTGATAAATTATATAAAGAACGCTTTTGATTCTTTCTGCGTAATTACCATCTCCTGTTTCTTGCCGACGATAGACCCCTCGTGTCAAGTCCCGACCCTTTTACTGAATCTTCATCTAGATTTATATCTTCGTTGGAATCTGGACACCAAATCTTTCTACCCATATTTAACTCTTCAATTAAAGTGAAAAAATAGATGTGAAATTAGTATTTCTGAAGTATTCAGGCGTCGATGCAGTGATTGGAAGGAATATTCATATCCAAGAACTTGCCTATTGTAGAGTCGGATAATATGGAACTTACCAACCATTTCCTTTAGCTTCTTAATGATTCCTTTGAGATTCTTGCTTACTACAAAACCTACCATAGCAGCATCTTTTTCATTTTGAGCATAGACCAATTCTACAAATCTCAAAAGACCATCATTTAAGTATCGTCTTTCAGCCGAAGAAAGTTTTTTACATTCGAAAATCAGGCTTCGTTTATTAAAGGGTAGAAAAAACTCGATGTCTGTCCTTTTTCTCGTATGGGCATTGTGGCTTTCAGGTATTATTCTAATAATGCAATTCTCTAATGAATGTTTAAGTATTCCGCTCAGATCTTCCAAATCAATAACAAATTTATCCCTTATCCCATTCTCATTAAGAGAAGATATTCCTGTTATAAGCCTTACTCGATCGTATGAATCAATCATCGCTTTAAAACACAACTCTTCGATTTCTCTCTGCGATGAATATCTACTCCAAATTTGTCTAAGATTCGTAAAAAAATCTTCCTGCAAGAGAATTATCCCTCTGGCAAACTTTCTAGAAAGAGCTGAATTTCCTCGTTTGCATCCTTAATGGCTTCAGTTTCTGTCCAATCTTTGTATTCATTGCTTTTCACGATAGTTAAACTATTTTTGTCATATAATTTTATTTTTTCCTGTTTCAAAAGGTTTGTTTTTTCAGATTGGTCGAGTTGTCTTTTTTTAATATGCCTCACAGCATTACCAATGTCACAATTGGAATTCACAATAAGCCTATGATTCTTTAATGTTTCATCTACAATGGAGAAAGTAATTCCAGCACCAATCATGCAGGAACGAAAAGCACTTGCATCTAATAAGCTGCCCTCCCTTAAAACGAAACCGAATACGTCGCTAAATCGTTTGAAGTATCTCTCGAAATCATCACTATTGACCAGACAACTTCTTTCACTTTTCCTTTCTCGCACTCCAAAGAAATCACGTATTCTTTGCTTTTCAAAATCCTTCAGATGATAAACATCAAATATCACTTCATCCATTTTATGGAGCACGTCCTTCGAGGCATGTTTACTTTGATATACAGAATTAACAATTTTAATGAGGGTCGATTTCAGCTGAGGCGAAATATTTTTGTCTGCGGGGATAGGAGCACTTTCAATTTCATTTGCGTGAACCATATCAAAAGTCCCTTTCCCAATTTGAGCGGAATTTAAAGACAAAAAATAGCTAATAATAGAGGAATTATATAAAGCTAAAAGGATTCTATAGTCGTATGTATTGTCAAAAAACAATGCTAACAAATTCTCTTTAAAACGGTATCCGTTATCATCATAGGCGGCCTTAATCCTAACGTCATTTCCAACATACCGCTTGATTAACAATTTTTTTTCAGAGTATCGATCACTCCCCTCTCTCCTTATTGAAACTCCTTCTGGCCGAATTTTCTGAGTACCCGTCAACATAAAGTGTTCGATACAGTCTTTATCCACGTAATCAACGTTTTTCCATGATTTTGTGCCCCTCGATGTCACTTGAAATCTATAAGAACCTTTAAGATTGCCATTTCCTTTCTGCTCCTTTAATTTTGCGATTAGATTATAGTCGTCAACATCCCCAACAGCTAAAACCCTCCATAGAATATCATCGTCAAATAAATTTAGGGGAACACTTTTTATTTCTGAATTCTTTATGACAATAATCTTCAGTAGCTTAGAGAGATTATCTAACAAGGGAGTTATGTATTTCATGGTTTTATTGATAGAATTGCCTTTTTTCTTGAATATCAAGACCGCTGGGGGTTCGTCTGCTCCGAGTTCAATCTCCTCTAATTGCCTTTTTTTAAATAGTATAGAATTACATTCTTTAAGGTCATAGAAAGTGCCTATGTCGTAGCCTTTGAGAATTCTTTGTCTAAAAGGATGCCCCTTAGTAGCCAGAAAATTTGAATTATTCGTAACGATTCCAGCCATGGAGTTCTCATGCATGAAGTCTTCAGCCTTTAAAATAAAGTACTGTGAGCTTTGGTAATCATTGACCGCCATTTGTTTGTCTTCGGAAAGATTCATTTTATGAAAGTCATTATGTACTTGATCTTCAAAAGGGTTAACTCCCCATGGAGGATTGCCAACTATTACATCAAACTTATCAAACTTTTTGCCATCCTCATTTCTAAATTGTAGATCATCAAAGAGCGTATTTTGATTGAGAATATTTTTCCCGAATAATTTGGGAAATTTTGTCCTCCCGGATCTAATAGATTTTCTCAGAACATTGGGATCTTCGCCTTCTAATAACTTCAAGTAAAGACTAAAGATTGTGATCCTCGCAGCGACTTCGTCTTTTTCAACGCCAAAAATACATGCTTTTAAGATGTCCTTTTTCGCTTCGAAATCAGAATGACAACCATTCTTTTCAATTAGTCTTTGGAAGGCCTCGACAAGAAAGACACCTGAACCACATGAAAAATCGATACATGTAGGGAGACGATCTTTTTTCAAATAGGAATTCAGGGTTTCATTCAAGATTAAATCGGCAAGAACTGGTGGCGTATAATAAATTCCGCTGCTTATCTTTTGTTCAATTTTCAGAAATGCCTCATATATGTTACTTAGTAATTCTATCGGCAGGATGTCAAATCGATAAGGGAAAAGTTGAATTTGTTTCCTATAATCACTTGTAAAAAAATTATATAAACGAGAAAGTGTGCTTTGAGGTACATCTTTACTGGTGAATATGTCCTGGGAGAAAATGTCCCCATTCAAAGCAGAGTTTATTTCATCAAATTTTCTTAGTAACTCTTCCGCTTTCTCATTCTTAAGAATATTTAGAAGAGTTTGGGGTTCAAGGAAATTCTTATCCTCCAAAAATTTAAGGAAAAGGCACCTCTCAATTAAAATGTATGTTTTTTCAGAAGGCCTAAGGTCCTTTTTAAGGGCAATTAAATTGAGCAATAAATCCTCGTCAACGACCTGTCTTTTTCGTTCTTTTAATTTGTGTCTAATAAAATCCCAAAAAAAACCGTAATCAATACTTTCTTTGAGTAATTCCTTGATCTTATCACGGTCGAACTCTTGTGAATTAATACCATAATTAAAGGCAACCTCTAAAAATGTG
>DBZJ01000086.1:25234-33676 GCA_002311635.1 Syntrophaceae bacterium UBA1163 | reverse complement strand
TGATTTAACGCGTTTGTATTAGTAAGGTAAGCCCATATGCAATGTCAAAGAGCGGGCAGAGCCAGAAACGGCTCTGCCTTTTTTTTGTTTGATAGGGTCTAATTGTTAGAAAAATACAGCCTTTCAGCTCGTAAAATACATTCTTCACGGTATTTTAATTTCTACCCATTTTGATACTATGAATGTATAAGAGAAATGAACAATTTTTTTCATTTCATCCTCCTCGGGCTGAGATCCCCCTCTCAGCCCTTTTTTTTCTGATTTCATGGCATTGCTTTTATCACTTTTTTATGCTACAAAAATATTAGAAAAGAAACGGATCCGATTTGGAAACCCGCAAGAATCCCGAAGGGGATTCAGACCTGAGAGCACAAGGCAGAGAACGGGGGGACCCTTCAATGCTAAGAGTCTCGGGCCAAAGCCGGTTTCTGATGAGGTGAAGAGGGTGATTGATCCGGAAAGGACACACGCCAAAGGCCGACTTTAAGTCGGCCTTTTTATTTTGTCCTGTCTTTGAAATTATGTCTTCCAAGAGCACAGTCTGAAATGGCTCTGCTCTTTTATTGTTACTTCGCTCCCTCTTCGAGACAGAGGCAAGGTTAAGAAATTGACTGCAACCGCGAAAAGGCTCTTTTTAGCATCCGCATACCTTCGAGATGGCAGAAAGACTTTTTCACTTTTACAGGGAAATTATTTAGGACTTTGATGAAAAAGAATTCCATTTTCGTTTTCGTTGCAATAGGAAGGATTTGAAAAAGGCAAATAATTATTGAAAGTTACGATGTTGACAAAGATCTGGCACAAAAAATGCTATTAATAACAAGATATTAGCTCAAGTAAGGAGGGATATGGATTGAGGGGTTTCCTGATTAACAAAAACCTATGCTTTTATTACCGGCTCAAAAAGAAAATCGGAAAGAAGTTGGCCCTTGCCATTGCCAACGGCATAGAAAAGGCAATTCTCGTCTTTGGAAGGGAGATAACACCTTATTTTAATAAGGATGGGATGCTAACCGAAGAAAACGAATAGATGATAAGGGGGGGGTAATAATCAGGATAAACCCAAACGGGAGATCCTGATTGATTCGACTTGATGAGAGAGGAGGACTGATTCAAATGGCGTCAAAGGAACCGAAAGTGAATCCCCGAGTTTTTAACCAACGTGAACGAGTGATCTTAAACCTGATCGCAGAAGGCTACGAGAATAGAGAAATCGCAGATGAGCTTTCCATCAGTGAGAGAGCTGTAATGAAAAACCAGATTAACCTGATGAGAAAATTGGATGTCCCGGATATGTCGTCTGTGATCGATCATGCTTTGGGAAAAGGATTGATCAGCACGTATGAGGTATTGGAATCCAGATTTTCAAAATTAAAAACTCAAGTAAATTGAGTGCAATCATGGATCAGGTGACATTTAGATCTATCCCTCCGTCATAAGAAGGTATTTGTCTTGAAGCATTGTTCTCGGAGGGGTTGCCCATCCTGACCATCGACAGTGAGAAGATTCTTCTGATACTAAAAAATATTATCGGAAATGCTATAAAGTTCACTGTTCAAAGAGGTCGAGTAAGGATTCTCGTCAGATCTATCTGCCAAGGGGCAGAAGTTTCGGTCGCAGGGACAGGTCCCGGTATCCCAGCAGGCAATCTCATCACGATTTTCGAGAAATTTGAGCAGACGACTATGGAAGCGTTACCTCCTGTTCACGGGACGGGGCTGGGAAAGGCCGTTGCCAAACAGAAGATAACGCATGACGGCGGCAAAATATGGGCACGGAGCAAATGAGGGGACGGGAATACGCATATTTTTGTATTGCCAGCCTGATTTCTCTCGCACTTCTTAGCTGTGCGGGCATGAAGGAGACGAGCTTGCGTAAGGAGGCTCAGCAATACCTCTTGCGCGGCCAGAAAATGCTGGCTCAGAAGAGTTATGATTTGGCGCTGAACGAATTCCAGAAGGTCCTTTCTCTTCATTCCCAGAAACATCTGGAAGAAGAGGCCCTCTTCGAGATGGGTCTTGTGTATGCTCACTTCGGGAATCCCAAAAGAGATTATAAAAAGTCTCTCGATCTTTTTCTGAAAATTCTAAATGATTATCCTGAAGGCCATCTCACAGAACAGACTAAAATATGGGTGGGGGTGCTCTTGGAGAATTTGGAAACAACCAAGAAACTCGAAAAACTAAAGAGAGCCGTGAAGGACAGGGAGGAAAGTAAGGAGAGGTTCAAGGAATCAAGAAGAACAAAACCGCAGCAATTGCGATTTGAAGAATCTGACGAAGGTCAAGAACACCTCCTTCGAAGCCAGAAGCTTCTTGCTCAGGGGAATTATGAAGGAGCGGTTGGGGAAAACCAAAAAGTTTTGGCCCTATCTGATCCCAGATCCTCAAAAGATGAGGCTCTTTTCAATCTGGGACTTATTTACGCCCATTCCAGAAATCCCCAGAGGGATATTCAAAGATCCTTAGACTATTTCAAAAGGCTCATAAAGAATTACCCCAGAAGTTCGTTTGTCGAACAGGCGAACACCTGGGTAGGGGTTCTTGAAGAAAATGAGGAATTAAATCATATCATTGAGAAGCTAAAGCAAGTGGATATTGACATCGAAGAGATGAAGAGGAGTCGACCGCAATAATGCCCGGCTGGATTCCAATCGTGACAAGTCCTGCGCACGGCCGCTTCCCGTAAATTTGTTTGAAATACGCAAAAGGCCGCCTTTTCTCGCTGCCACGGTCTGGGCCGAAAGGATCAAGCGACAAAGGTTCCGCTCTTGTATTTCCAGACGACCAAATTGTCCTCCCGCAGACGAAGGAGCGCTATGTGGACGGGATTCCTGCTGACATTTAACCGGTGAGCCAGCTTTTCCTCGACTAATCTCTGACCCTTTTTAAACTTCCCGGAAAGGATCATCTTCTTCAGTTGATCGTAGACTCCTTCACTAAGCAAGGACCGCTTCACCTTCCTCGGGAATATCTCGCCAATGATTGTATCCGGAATTTTATTCTTCATTCTTAAATCCCCCTGTCTGACATGAGATCAGTCCGAATCTCTATTCTTCATACTGCCCTACCCTATTATTCCTTGGAGCGCCGTACAATGCAACCGCGTTCCACTTCCGGAAGACGGCAATATGTCCTGAAACAGCGTCCCAGTTTACTAAAATAGTAAGATGAAGTCAACGAAGATTTGGTATGAAAGAGTCCCTTTAAAAACAGGAGAGTCGATGTGTATTGCAAAAACAGTTATTTTGGTGTAAATAGCATCAAGAATGGAAAGCAAAGATTATTTGGATCTAAAAGCTGTTGCCACGCTGACCATCGTGACTTTGCTTTGGGGATTCAATTTTCTTGCAATCAAATATTCAAACCAAGGTGTCTCACCCATCTTTGCGTCGACATTACGATCCATCATTGCTTTCATTTGTGGGCTATTCTACTGCTTCAGGCAGGGGAAAAAGGTATTCCACACGGATGTCATGCTCTTTCATGGAGTCATGGTGGGTCTTCTATTCGGGGCCGAGTTCGCTTGTATCTACTTGGGCCTGCTTTATACCGATGCCGCTCGCGCTGTGCTCTTTCTCTATCTGAGCCCCTTTGTCGTAGCCGTTGGGGCCCATTTCTTTCTTAAAGGGGATCGGTTGACCCTTCCCAAAATGGTAGGTCTTGTCTTGGCTTTTACGGGCATCTTCGTCGTCTTCAGAGGTAGACCCAAAGCAGCCAAGGCAACCATGTTCCTGGGAGATATTTTGCAGATCGCGGCCGCCATCTTATGGGGAGCCACAACCCTTTACATCAAGAAGTTCATGGCAAAGAGGGTTGAACCTATTCACACCTTCCTTTATCAGCTTTTTTTCTCCATCCCCATCCTGCTCATCGTGAGTATCATCCTTGAGCCGAGGTGGATTTACAAGATGGATCCTTATATCATCGCCTCTCTCCTCTATCAATCGATCATCATCGCCTTTATTACCTATTTGGTGTGGTTTAAGCTCATCCACAAATATTCAGTCAGCAGGCTCTCCGCCTTCACCTTCTTCACCCCCATCTTCGGGGTTCTTTTCGGCATCCTACTTCTCCATGAAGAGTTCACCGTCTCTTTGATGATAGGCCTTCCCATGGTCTCCATGGGGATTTTTCTTGTGAACTGGAGAAAAAGAGGGATAGCCGTTTGACGTGAGGTCCTCCCATGCCCACTGGAATATTTATTGCTCTCTTCGGTTATCTTTTAGGTTCGGTTCCCACGGGGCTTATTCTCACTAAACTCTTCTCCAAGGTTGACCCGAGAAAGATAGGAAGCAAAAATATCGGGGCAACCAATATTTTTCGAACGGCGGGGGAGTTATTGGGTATCCTGACGCTGGTCGGAGATGTGTTAAAGGGGATGATCCCTACCGTGATCGCTATGTATTGGGTTCTGGGGGATCAGTGGGGCCTTTCGCATCACACGTGGATAGCCATCGCCGGGTTGAGCGCATTTCTCGGCCATGTCTTCTCGATTTTTCTCGGATTTAGGGGAGGAAAAGGGGTGGCTACCGCTCTTGGGGTTTACCTTCCGATCTCAACCATCTCCGTTCTCATCGAATGCCTTGTCTTTCTCGGAATTGTGTGGAAGTGGAGGTTCATCTCGCTGGGATCCATCGCCTGCGCAACGACTATCCCGATTCTGATTGCTTTTTTCAGAAGCGATTCTCAGGCCTACTTCATCATAAGCGTTATTATGGCCGGCGTGATGCTCTATCGGCATCAGTCAAATATCTCCAGGCTTCTGCAAGGGACGGAAAGCAAATGGAAGAGGGGGAGAAAGCAGGAGGCCGAGAGCACTAAGCAGTAGAGAAGCCGAATTCAAAACCGAGATCCGGAAACAATACTGGAACAAGTTCAGCACAGGGTCTGCGATAACAGAGAAATAAGAACCGGATTCCCTTGTTTTTTGTTTTAGGTCCACTTTTTTCCGCCTACTGCTTTCTGCTTACTGCCTGCTAAAGTTTCTTCAATGCGGCTCTGGTCCTTTTTTCCTTTTTTGAAAGTCTTCTTGCGAGTCCCTTTTTCTTAACTCCCTTCTCCTCTTCCTCCTCTTCTTCAAGTCCCTCTTCGAGCCTGCCAGAAGCGTGCTCCAGCTTCTCTTGAAATTGCTCCGATGGAATGACGGCGGCGCCCATTCGCTCTGCAAATTTCGATATATCCCGATCCGAAGTGATGACAATTGCGGCCGAACCTTTCTCTCTGGCCAGCCGCTTAATCACCTCATCCGCCTTCTCCCCCAATTTGGAGTAGATGATCTCAATCCCTCGTTTGATCTCTCTTTGCTCCGTTGTCCAACCTCCCAGCCATCCATCGAAAACCAACGTCATTGCGGAGGGTTTTAGTTTTTGGTAGGCTGAAAGTTGATCGATAAGACGGTCGCGCTCCTGCCGGAGTTGAGTGGAATTGAGGCGGGTCAAGGAGTGAGCAACGTGGAGGAGATTATAGCCATCGATGAGGAGGTGCATTCCGATTGCGGATTGGCGATTGCGAAATGCGGAATAGATATTAGAAAATCCGAAATCCGCATTCCGAATTCCGAAATAGGGGGTATCAGAGATAATCCAGCCACTCCCGATAGTTCGGGTTTTTCCCTTTGACGATTTCAAAAAAGGCGGCCTGGAGTTCCTTGGTCACTGGCCCTGGCTTCCCGTTTCCGATAACACGATCATCGACCTCGCGGATGGGCGTCAACTCCGCGGCTGTCCCCGTAAAAAAGGCTTCCTGGGCCGTATAAAGTTCGTCCCGAGTAAACCGTTCCTCCAGTAAAGCCATCTTCTTATCTTTGGCGATCTGAATCACGGAATTCCGGGTGATGCCGGAGAGAATGGAGGTGAGCGGCGTCGTTTTCAGCACCCCGTTTTTTACCATGAAGATATTCTCCCCGCTGGCCTCGGAGACATAGCCCTCCGTATCGAGCATCAGAGCCTCGTCGTATCCCATCTTCGTGACTTCTCTCTTGGCCAGAACGGAGTTGACATAATTGCCGCAAATCTTCGCTTTGGTCATCATGACGTTGACATGGTGACGGGTGAAGGAGGAGACCTTTACCCGGATTCCCTTCTCTAAAGCTCCTTCTCCCAGATAGGCCCCCCATGACCATGTGATAATCGCCACTTGGATCGGGTTATCCCCCGGATAAACCCCCATGACCCCTTCCCCGATGAAAACGATCGGCCGGATGTAGCCTTCTCTCAATTGGTTCACACGCAAGGTCTCTTTACAGGCTTCTACCATTTCCTTTTTGGAATAAGGGATCTTGATATCTCCGATCTGGGCGGAATCGAAGAGTCGATCGACATGCTCCCTTAACCTGAAGACCGCCGACTTCCCGTCATGAGAGAGATAACATCGGATCCCTTCAAAGACGGCCAAACCGTAGTGAAGACTATGTGTCAGGATGTGGACGTTGGCCTCTTCCCAAGGGATCAATTTCCCATTCATCCAGATTTTCGCTACTTTCTCCACCATGAGCTGATCCCTCCATTAGAAATTACAAATGCCGGGATGGTCTTTACGTTACGGCTAAGAAACCCGATGGATATTACCTCCAAAGGGTATCATTTTTTATCCTATTTTAGGTCAATTGTCAAAAGAAAGTTTACAAGTTCTTTCTACTATGTTAATTGTTAAGCCACGATCGAAGCACAGGCAGGAGGACTAAAATGGAAAGGACTTTGATTACAGGAGGAGCAGGATTTCTTGGCTCTCACCTCTGTGATTTTTTCATTGCTCAGGGACACGAGGTGATTTGTATGGATAATTTGATTAAAACAGAAAATATTGAAAATATCGCTCACCTCATGGGACATGAAAGATTCAAATTTATCAAATACGATGTAACCGAATATCTTCATGTGGAGGGACGGCTCGACCATGTTCTCCACTTTGCATCCCTCGCCAGTCCAAAGGATTACCTGGATTATCCCATTCAGACGTTGAAAGTGGGATCATTGGGCACTCATAAAGCACTCGGTTTGGCAAAGGAAAAGAAAGCAAATTTTCTCCTCGCCTCGACTTCTGAAGTCTACGGAGACCCCATGATCCATCCCCAGCCCGAATCGTATCCAGGAAACGTTGATCCTGTTGTGCCCAGAGGCGTCTATGACGAAGCCAAACGGTTTGCGGAAGCGATCACCATGGCCTACCATCGAACTCACGGTCTTCGAACTCGAATTGCGAGGATCTTCAATACGTATGGTCCACGCATGAGGCTTGACGACGGAAGGGCCTTGCCCAACTTTATGGTTCAGGCATTGAAGGGAGAGGACCTCACGGTTTACGGAGCCGGCACGCAAACCCGAAGTTTCTGCTATGTGGATGACTTAATCGAGGGAATCAAAAGGCTTCTTGATTCCGACGAAGCAGAACCCGTCAACCTCGGAAACCCCGAGGAGATCACCGTGCTGGATTTCGCCAAAGAGATCATCCGCTTGACCGGAAGTAAAAGTCGGATCCTTTTCTGTCCCTTACCCCAGAATGACCCCAAAGTAAGACAGCCGGATATCACCAAGGCGAAGACGATATTAGGCTGGGAACCTAAAGTAAGTCGCCATGAAGGGCTGAAGAGGACGCTCCTTTATTTTAAGAAGAAGCTGCCTGGGGCTTAGATTTTGGTCTCAGGACTTTGACGAGAAGTATCTCGCGGGGGAGGTAAGATGCTGATTTGAATCCTTTTTTGTAGGGTGGCCTTCGCACTCTGAACTCCGGAAAGAATCTCCGAAAGATGCTCTTCTCCTTCAGCGAAATAAAACCTTAGCCTCTTGACCCATTGACCATTGAATGGACTCCCACCGAGGTCCAAACAATTGGCGATCCCTTCGATGAGAACCTGGGCCATTTTGCCACAATTTACATTGGTGCCCTCTTCATAGGGTAGAGAAAGACAGACGTCAAATGCCTCGAGTCTCTTGACGATTTGCAAGAGGCGAGGAGGGACTTCCCTGAGGCGAAGATGGCCATATTCCCTCATAGGCCCGAGGCCGAGGAGAAGAACCATCCGGGACATGACCCTTCCCTCCGAAGGGATCAAGATCGTTTCGTTCCAGTCACCGGACAGGTTCTTTTCAATCAAGAATCGGGAGAACTTTCCGTTGAACCTCCAATCGATCCAACCGCTCGAACCCCTAAGAGGCCTCTCATCCGTGAAAAATCCGGTGACAAGGAGATCGCACTCTTGAACATCAACCCTTTCTTTGGAGAGAATGATATCCATATCCTGAGCGACGAACGTTAAACGACGAACGATAAACGATGAACACTGAATTATATTTCTTATTCATCGTTCATTGTTCATTGTCCCAAAAGGTTTTCTGACAACCTCGTTCTGGATTCGGTCCAAAATGCCGTTGATGAAACTTCCAGACTCCTCGGATCCATACCGTTTTCCGAGATCGATGGCTTCGTTGATGGTAACTTTGGG
>DBZJ01000086.1:3422-25173 GCA_002311635.1 Syntrophaceae bacterium UBA1163 | reverse complement strand
TCGTTGATGGTAACTTTGGGAGGAATCTCTTCACAGTAGAGGAGTTCAAACAGAGCCATACGAAGGATATTTCGGTCGATCATGTTGATGCGATCTAAACGCCAATTTTCCAAGTATTGCTCGATCAGCCGATCTAACTCTCGACCGTGCTCCAAAACACCCAGGACAAGCCGTTTCAGAAACGGATCCACCTCTTCGTGAGGTGAAAAATTTTCCTGAAATTGGGCGAGAGCCTTATTGGCATCTTCCTTCGTAATATTCAATTGATAAAGAACCTGGAGGGCAAACTCCCTCGACTTTCTTCTTCTCCCCAAACTACCCTTTACCCTTTCCTATCTCCTTCAGGAGATTAGCCATTTCGATGGCTGACGTCGCCGCGTCAAAACCCTTGTTCCCGATTTTTGTCCCTGCCCTTTCAATCGCCTGTTCGATGGTATCGGTGATCAATACCCCGAAGGAGATGGGAACTTCACTTTCCAAGGTGAGACTGGCAATCCCTTTGGTGACTTCATTAGCAATGTACCCGAAATGAGGGGTCGCTCCACGGATCACTGAACCCAAGCAGATGATGGCGTCGTACCTTCCGCTTTTGACCAACTTTTTGGCGGCAAGAGGAATCTCAAAGGCCCCTGGAACCCGAGCCACCGTACAATCCCCCTCCTCTGCCCCGCTTCGCCGTAAGGCATCCATCGCCCCTTCCAGAAGTCGCTCGCCGATGAAGTCATTGAATCGGCTTAACACAATCCCGAATTTGAGTCCCTTAGCCGTCAGTTTTCCCTCGAAGGTCTTCACCATTCGCTTCTCCTTTCAACAACAAAATAACGTGACCGTGTCCGTGCCGCGCGATTCGTGTCTCGTGACCCGCGAATCTTCCCGAACCCCTCCTGCGGGCTCCTTGTTTCATAATGCATAACTTGCAACTCAAAACTCATAACTCTTAACTCTTAATTCTTAACTCCCGGTTTTAGTCTCCCGATTTGATGGAAAGCAGATGCCCCATCTTCTTCGCTTTGGCCTTGAGGTATTCAATATTTTCTTGATGGGGTTTTGTCTCGATGGCCACCCTCTCGACCACCTCGATGCCATATCCCTGCAGGCCGATGATTTTTCGAGGATTGTTTGTCATCAGGCGAATCTTATGCAAACCAAGATCGGCGAGAATCTGAGCCCCGATCCCATAATCCCTCATATCGGCCTTGAATCCCAGAGCCTCATTCGCCTCCACCGTATCCTTTCCCATATCCTGGAGACAGTAGGCTCTCAGCTTATTGACCAGCCCGATTCCTCTGCCTTCCTGCCTCATATAGACGATGACCCCTTTCCCCTCTTTCTCCACCATGGCCATGGCTGTGTGAAGTTGCTCCTCGCAGTCACACCGCTTCGATCCGAACACATCCCCGGTCAGGCATTGCGAGTGAACTCTTACCAAGACGGTATCTTCAGGTTTGATCTCCCCCTTCAGCAAGGCGATATGGTGATAGGGATCCACATCGTTCTCATACGCGATGGCCGTAAATACCCCCCCGTATTTTGTGGGGATGGTGGCTGTGACAATCCTCCGGACTAAGGACTCCTTACTCAGGCGATATTTGATCAAATCGGCAATAGTTACGATCTTCAGTCCATGCTCCTCAGCAAAGGCCAGAAGGTCCGGCATCCTGGCCATGGTCCCGTCATCTTTCATGATCTCGCAGATCACGCCTGCCGACTTCAACCCCGCCAATCTTGCTAAGTCGACCGATCCTTCGGTCTGGCCGGTTCGGACCAACACTCCACCCTGCATTGCTCTTAACGGAAAGATGTGCCCGGGCGAGACCAAATCCTCGGGTTGGGTGCCTTCATCCACGGCCGTCAAGATAGTGGTTGCCCGGTCACCGGCTGAAATACCCGTGGTCACGCCTTTGCGCGCATCGATCGAGACGGTGAACGCGGTCTGAAATCGTGAGGTGTTTTCAGAGACCATCATCGGGAGACGAAGCTCATTCAGCCTCTCGTCCGTCAATGAAAGACAGATCAGTCCCCTCCCGTATCTCGCCATGAAATTGATGGTCTCAGGCGTCACCTTCTCCGCTGCCATCGTGAGATCGCCTTCATTTTCCCGGTCTTCGTCGTCGACCAGGATCACCATCTTCCCGTGGCGAATATCCTCTAACGCAGCTTCAATTCTATGAATCATTTGGACCTCTCAATCTCCTTTGATAAAACCGTGCTCTATTAAGAAAGAACGATCCACTTCCCCGGATTTCTTATCCCTTTGGCCAATCAATTTTTCAACGTATTTTCCCAAGATGTCCGCTTCCAGGTTGACTCGATCCCCGGCTTTCTTATCCTTGAGCGTCGTTTTCTCAATCGTGTATGGAATCAAGGTTATTTGAACTTCCTCTCTCCAATGTTCATTCACCGTCAGACTGATTCCGTCAATGGCGATGGATCCTTTTTGTACAACGTACCTTGATACGGACTCGGGAATCTTCAGCCTCAATTGAAAGAAATCCCTTTCCTTCCTCTTTTCAACAATCACTCCAATCCCGTCAATGTGCCCGGTTACGATGTGACCTCCGAGGCGATCCGTCAGCCTCAGAGCCCTTTCAAGATTGACTTGGTCCCCTTCCTTCAATTCTCCCAACACTGTTCTCTCAAGAGTCTCTTGGGAAAGATCAAGTTCAATCACCTGCTCCTTATTCCGAACGACGGTGAGACAAACTCCATTTACATTAATACTATCACCAAGTTGCACTTCTGTCAAATGAGATGGAAGCCCTATGGCCAACCTTTTTTCTTGCCCCTGGTATTCTACCCTCATCACCTTTCCTCTGTCCTCTATGATTCCGGTGAACATTACTTTTTCCCCTATTCCAAATAGCCCTCTAAGAGTATATCTTCTCCAATTCTTCTTGCTTTCATCTCTTTCAGAGGAATGGCTTCTTGAAGTCTGGATACTCCCCTTCCTCCAAAGATTCCTGGTGCCTGGGGATCGCCGATCAGCTTGGGAGAAAGGAAGAGAAGAAGTTTGTCGATCAGACCTTCGTCGAGGAACGATCCATTGACCTGATTTCCTCCCTCGACCATAAGACTCATCATGCCGATCTCCCCCAATTTGGAAAGACATGACTTCAGATCAATCCTGCCCCCTTCGGATTCGAGGATCAGAATCCGGACTCCTTTCTTTCCCAGTCTTTCTATTTTATCTTTAGGGGCTAACTCCGTTGCGACGATGATTACCTTTGTGGGAGAGTCTCCAACCACTTTGGCTTCTTCTGGAATCTTCAATCGACTATCGAGAACAATTCGGTAGGGATCTCTGCCTCCCTTGATTCTGGCTGTAAGCAGCGGGTCGTCTCTTAATACCGTCCCAATGCCCACGAGAACTCCATCGACTTCATCCCTCAATCTATGGACGAAACGTCGTGAGGCCTGTCCGGAAATCCATTTGGAATCACCTTCCCGGGTTGCTATCTTTCCGTCCAGGGTAGCAGCGACCTTTAGAATCACAAAAGGCTCTTTTGCCGTGATATACTTGCAGAAGGCTTCATTCAATTTCCGACATTCTCTCTCTAAAATTCCCACATGGACGTTGAGGCCCGCCTTTTTCAAAGTCTCGATCCCTTTTCCCTTTACCAAGGGGTTGGGATCCTCCATGCCAATAGTCACGCTTTTCACACCTGCTTCAATCACTTGGGGAGCGCAGGGAGGAGTCTTTCCATAATGCGTGCACGGCTCCAGATTGATATAAAGGGTGGCTCCTTTCGCTTGTTCCCTTGCCCGTTGGAGCGCGATGATTTCGGCATGAGTCTCTCCTGCTCTCGCATGGTATCCTTCGCCGACCACGTTGCCATTTTTCACCAGAATGGCGCCCACCAGGGGATTGGGAGAAGTCCTTCCCTTTCCTTTCTCTGCGAGGCGGAGTACTTTCCTCATCCAGTGTTCATCGTCCATTCAATCAACCAATGCCCCTCACCCCGCCCCTGCCTACTAGCAGGCAGGTTCTCCCTCAGAGGGAAAGGGAGACTGCAGGCTATTTTCTGTGCAAACCCAATGACCAATGTCTGATAGCGCCTCTCGATAAAGTAAAATTTTCGTGAAAAGGCGTCATTCCGGCGAAAGCCGGAATCCAGTCTTTTCAAGACTCTTTGGATGCCCCCGTATCAAGTACGGGGCAGGCTCCTCACGTCCGGCATGACGGGGTCAAAGATTTTATGAACAGACATGAATTACCAAAATGAAATTCTTTATCTCTTTTAGAATTCCAGTGATTGGCATTTGGATATTATTTGGTATTTGGTGATTGGAATTTGGTCATTTTTTCTTGGCCTCTTCCTTGTTCCCAAGCAGGTCCTTTAGCTCGTCAATAAATTCTTGAATATCCTTGAACTGCCTGTACACAGAGGCAAAGCGCACATAAGCCACCCCGTCTAAACGATGGAGTTCCTCCATCACCCGCTCCCCGATCTCAGAGCTTTTTACTTCTCTTTCTCCTCTTTCCTGGAAATGAAGCTCGAGGCGATTAACAATCTTTTCGATCACGTTGATGCTGATCGGCCTCTTTTCGCAAGCTTTTTTTAGGCCGTTGAAGATTTTAAGACGATTGAAAGGTTCTCTTCTCCCGTCCTTCTTGACGACCAGTGGAAGGGCGTCCTCCGCCCTCTCGCTGGTCGTGAACCGTTTATGGCAACCGAGACACTCCCTCCTTCGTCGAATGGAGTCTTTGTCTTTTCCCAATCGGGAATCGACCACTTTGCTCTCAGGATGATTACAGAAAGGACATTTCATAGTTGTCGAACGGGGTCGGTGGAAGGCGGGACGTGGTGTTTTGTACCCCCCTTCTACTTTCTATCCCCTGCCCTCCTTTTTCTACTAAACCTCTCAATTTCAATCCCTGACTCTTTTAGCATCTCTCTGGCCAGGGCATCCGCATAGCCGTCCTCATAAACGACGCTCTCAATTCCGGCATTAATGATCATCTTCGAGCAAATAATACAAGGGTGGTTTGTACAGTAAAGAGTTGCTCCGCGGATTCCCACTCCATGGTAGGCCGCTTGGACAATCGCATTCTGCTCGGCATGGAGACCGCGGCAGAGTTCGTGTCGTTCCCCGGATGGGATCCCCTGCTTCTCGCGGAGGCAACCGATGTCCAGACAATGTTCCAGTCGGGAAGGAGCCCCATTGTAACCGGTGGCCAAAATCTTTTTATCTTTGACGAGAACAGCCCCTACCTGCCTTCGCAGGCAGGTTGACCGCTTGGCAACGAGATGAGTAATATCCATGAAATATTCTTCCCAGGAGGGCCGACGAAAAGAAAGCCTTTTTTTCTCTTTCTCTTTCAAGGATGAGCCATTCAGAAGAGGTGTCCAAATTCCAAATTACAATCTCCAAATCCCAAACAATTCACAAATTCCAATCACTAATGGCCAAAATGTTTGTTTGAAATTTTGAATTTCCGCGATTGGAAATTACTTGGTATTTGGCCTGCCTGCGCGAAGCCGCGTCGGCGAAGGCAGGCGTTTGGGGTTTGGTGCTTACTCCTTAAACTTTTCTTTTTCGAGGGCCTCGATTTTTTCTAATCGCCTTTTGTGCCTGCCCCCGGCAAACGGGGTTTCCAACCAAACCTTGACGATTTCTTTTGCCAATTCCTTCCCGATGATTCGGCCACCCACGATGAGTATATTGGCGTCGTTATGTTCTCGGCTGCAACGGGAAGAGTAAAGATCGTTCGCCAGAGCCGCTCTGGTTCCCGGAAATTTATTGGCTACGATAGACATCCCGATGCCGGTGCCGCAGACCAGGATCCCCTTTTCCAAATCTCCCCGAGAGACCTTCTCTGCCACCAGAACCCCAAAATCCGGATAATCCACTGATTCTTCGTTGAAGGTACCCATGTCTATGGGTTTGAAACCGAGGGATTTCAAAAAGGCCTTCAGCTCTTCTTTGAGCTCGAAGCCCCCATGGTCACAGGCCAAACCGATCTGCATGTGTTATCCTTCAAATTTTTTGAAGACGAGGGCGGCATTGGTGCCGCCAAACCCGAAGGCGTTGGACATGGCAATTTTCAATGGTTTTCGCCTTGCCACGTTGGGGACATAATCTAAATCACATTGTGGGTCGGGCTCCGCATAGTTGATGGTGGGCGGCATGATGCCATCCCGAATGGATAAAATGGTGAAAATGGCTTCAGTGCTTCCGGCCGCCCCTAAGAGATGGCCGGTCATCGATTTGGTTGCACTCACGGGGACCTTTTTTGCACGGTCACCGAATACCTTTTTAATGGCAATCGTCTCGGTCAAGTCATTGAGCGGAGTGGAGGTCCCGTGGGCATTGATGTAGTCCACGTCCTCCGGCCTCAGCCCGGCATCCTTGATCGCCATCTTCATGCATCGTACTGCCCCATCGCCATCCGGGGATGGGGCAGTGATATGATACGCGTCGCCTGTGTAGCCATAGCCTACCAGCTCCGCATAGATCCTTACTTTCCGATTTAACGCAAACTGTAATTCCTCTAAGACGAGAACCCCTGCACCCTCTGCTATCACAAAACCGTCGCGATTCTTCTCAAATGGCCGGCTGGCTTTCTGCGGTTCGTCGTTTCTCGTAGAAAGCGCCTTCATCGCATTGAACCCGCCGACGGTGAGTGGGGTGATATTGGCTTCGGTCCCGCCTGCAATCATCGCCTCCGCATCCCCGTAAACAATGGTGCGAAACGCATCTCCAATGCAATGAGCTCCCGTCGCACAGGCGGTGACCACACACGTATTCGGCCCCTTGGGGCCAAACAGGATCGCAATCTGCCCAGAGGCCAAATTGGCAATGAGCATCGGAATGAAGAATGGAGTAATTCGGCCCGGTCCTTTTTCCAAAAGGACTTTGTGATATTTTTCGATGCTGGGCAATCCTCCCAAACCCGTCCCCACGATCACGCCGATCTGTTCGGCGTTCTCGGGAGTGATAGCCAACCGGGCGTCGCCCAGGGCCTCCTTCGTGGCCGCAATGGCATAATGAATGAAGAGATCCATTTTCTTGATCTCTTTCTTATCGATGTACAGCTCTGGGTTAAAGTCTCGTACCTCCCCTGCGATCCTCGTCTCAAATCCGTTTGAGTCGAACCGCGTGAGAGGGCCGATGCCTGATTTTCCCTCGCAGACGTTCTTCCACGCCGTTTCGACTCCGATTCCGACGGGGATCACCAACCCTATTCCGGTGACGACAACCCTTCTTCGCAAAACCTCACACCTCCTTCGGCATGTGCCCGGCGAAAACCCTTACTGCGTCACATGGGCCTGAATATATTCAATGGCATCTCCGACGGTGAGGATCTTCTCGGCTTCTTCATCGGAGATCTCTATATTGTATTCCTCCTCCAGAGCCATGACCAATTCCACTAAATCGAGAGAATCCGCTCCCAAGTCGTCAACGAATTTGGCCTCTGGAGCCACCTCGTTTTCATTGACACCCAACTGCTCTACGATAATCTCTTTCACTCTCTTCTCAATAGACATGGAATCACCTCCTTGTTTTGATTCGTCACATATAGATGCCACCGTTCACATTCAATACCTGACCGGTAATATAACTGGATTCTTCGCAAACGAGGAAAAACACGGCTTCGGCTACGTCTTCCGGCTTCCCTAACCGCTCCATGGGAATGAGCTTCTTTAATTCCTCCTTCGCCTTTTCTGGAAGGGCATCGGTCATCGGCGTTTCGATATATCCGGGGGCAATGGCATTGACATTGATCCCTCTTTGCGCGTACTCCCTCGCAATGGTTTTGGTCAAACCGATGACGCCGGCCTTTGAGGCGGAGTAGTTCGCCTGTCCGGCATTCCCCATCTCCCCGACCACGGAGGCGATATTGACGATCTTGCCGCTTCGCTGTTTCGCCATGTGTCGAATGACCGTCTTGGTACAGTTGAACGTTCCCTTCAGATTAACGCCAAGAACGGCATCCCAATCCTCTTCTGTCATTCTGAGGATGAGTTTGTCACGAGTAATGCCAGCATTATTCACTAAAATATCGATCTTGGCAAGCTTTTCTATGAGGGCCTCCACCATCCGCTCGACATCGCTCAGATTGGAAACGTCCACTTTGACCGCCGTCGCTTTTGGGCCAATCGCCCTGATCTCTTTTGCCGTCTCCTCGGCCTTCTCAAGATTGATATCGGAGACAACGATATCGGCTCCGTTTCGAGCAAGAAGCAGGGCAATCGCTCTCCCAATGCCCTGAGCCGCACCCGTCACCAAAGCTACTTTCCCCGTCAGCTTCAACCCTTCCTCCGTCCATCAACAAATCGCAAAGCGCTCGCCGCATAGCGCAAAGCGTCAAAAGGCCCTTAACTTGTTTGTCATCATAATGTAAAGAACCGTTGGACGCGCCACACTAGCGTAGTAAATCTAACACTTCTTTACAATAATAAAGGTTGTCATTCCCGCGAAGGCGGGAATCCAGCTTAAAAGACTGGATTCCGGATCAAGTCCGGAATGACGGCGTCTGTGAAGCAATTTACGGGCGCCACTTTAGCGCTCTGCGCTAGGCTATGCTCTTTAAAGTTTTGAGATCTTCTATGTTCTTCGTCTCCACACGACTATCGATCCGTTTCATCAGACCGGAGAGAACTTTTCCAGGGCCGACTTCCACGATCTGCTCAACCCCTTTTTCGATCATCTTCCTCATGGACTCTTCCCAGCGAACAGGGCTTGATACCTGAGCCACCAGCAATTCTTTCACCCTATCTTTCGAGGTATTGGCCTCGGCCTCTACGTTTGTCACCACCGGGATCTTCAGATCGTTAACAGAAATCTCTTCCAATGCCTTCTCCAGACGCTCCGCTGCCGGTTTCATGAGAGGAGAATGAAACGGCGCGCTGACCGGAAGCAGGACCGCTTTCTTTCCATCCCGCTTTATTCTCTCAATGGCCCGCTCGACCGCTTTCGAATGACCGGCGATCACAATCTGACCCGGGCTATTAAAATTCGCAGGAGTAAGAACCTCGCCGGAGGAAATCTCTTCACAAAGTTTTTCAACCTGTTCCCTCTCCATACCGAGGACAGCTGCCATGGCCCCTTCTCCCACCGGCACGGCCTCCTGCATAAACTTCCCGCGCAGACGGACAATCTTCACGGCCTGAGAGAAGGCGAGCGCTTCGGAGGCGACCAAAGCGCTGTATTCTCCGAGGCTGTGCCCCGCTGCGAACTGCGGGGCATAGCCTTTCTCCGCCTGAAGCACCCTGAGTGCGGCAACGCTCGTCGTCAGTACGGCGGGTTGGGTATTTTCGGTCAGCCTCAGCGCTTCTTCAGGGCCCTTGAAACAGAGGTCGGATACAGAGAAATGAAGGGCATCATTCGCTTCCTCAAAAATCTGTCTTGCCACACTGAAATTTTCGAAGAGTTCCCTTCCCATTCCCACATATTGGGAGCCTTGTCCAGGAAAGGTAAAGGCGATGGACTTCATTGGAGTCCTTTCTTCCCTGCATATTCCTTGCTCAATTCCAAACCGATGACATTCCGCTGGATCTGGTTCGTCCCTTCATAGATCTGGAGAATTTTTGCATCCCGCATCATCTTCTCCACGGGATAATCCCTCATATACCCATAGCCTCCGAAGACTTGAACCGCATCGGTGGTCACTTTCATGGCCACATCACTGGCAAAGACTTTCGCCATTCCGGAGACCTTTGAAATCTCCTTGGGGTTTTGCGATTGATCGATATAGCGGGCGACCGAATAGACCAATGCCCTCGCGGCCTCTACGAGAGTCGCCATATCGGCTAACATGTGCTGAACCGCTTGGAAGGAAATGATCTTCTTTTCAAACTGCTCTCGTTCTCTGGCATAACGGACCGCTTCATCGAGTGCCCCCTGGGCCAACCCGACACCCTGGGCGCCCACCCCGGGTCGGGTTCGATCAAACGTCCTCATGGTGACGATAAATCCCATTCCTTCTTTTCCAATCAGATTTTCCTTGGGAACAAAACAGTCCTGGAAGACGAGCTCCCGCGTCGCAGAGGACCGGATCCCCATCTTCTTCTCTTTCTTCCCAAAATTGAAGCCCGCGGTTCCCTTCTCCACGATCAAAGCGCTCGCGCCTCTGGGACCTTTCGACCGGTCGGTCATCGCGATCACCGAGTAGATTTCCGCCTCACCGCCGTTGGTGATCCACTGCTTCGTCCCGTTCAAAACATATCCCTCTCCCTTTCGCGTAGCAATGGTTCGGATAGAACCTGCGTCACTTCCCGCATCGGCCTCGGTCAACCCGAATGCAGCCAATCTCTTCCCTTTGGCAATGTCCGGCAGATATTTCTTCTTCTGTTCAGGGCTTCCAAAAAGCAGGATGGGCATCGCGCCCAATCCGCTTGCGACGATACTGGTTGCGATCCCGAGACAGACACGGCTCAATTCCTCTGCAACCAAACAATATTCTAAGATACCTCCTCCAAAGCCCTCATACTCCTCCGGCATGGAGACGCCCATGAGGCCCGCTTCCGCGCTGATCTTAACGATCTCCCACGGAAACTCCTCCTTCTCGTCCAATTCGGCGCGCGCGGGCAGCATTTTTTCCTGGGCGACCTTCCTCGCTAAATCTCGAATCATTTTTTGTTCCGGTGTGAGAAAATAATCCAACAGGCTCTCCTCCTCGTCCTTTTAAAGGACGTCAGCGTATCGATTTAACCTCGCCGTTCGCCCGATCCGGTCGTTTTTGTCCCAGACGAAACAGATCCTCTTTCTCCTTAAGCTCTTCAATGACATGCTCGTTCAGTCTATTCTTGGCCAAGTTCGAGGCCAAGACAATGGCATTCATGATCGCCTTGCCATTTGACGAACCATGGCAGATGAGGCAGTTGCCGTTAATTCCAAGGAGAGGCGCTCCTCCAACTTCTGCATAGTCAAGCCTCTTTTCCAGGCGACGAATCGCCCGCCCCATCAGGAAATAGGCTGCTTTCGCTCTAATATTATCCTCTGCTTCCTGCTTGAGAATCGCGTGGATGGTCTCCCAGAGCCCTTCGCTTACCTTTAACGCCACATTTCCAACAAAACCGTCGCATACCATGACATCCACTTCTCCGTTGTTGAGATCCCGGCCCTCCACATAACCGACATAGTTCAAATCGGTCTCCGACAAAATATCATGGACCTCTCGCGTCAGCTCATTTCCTTTTCCCTCTTCCTCTCCATTGCTCAACACGCCAATTCGAGGGCTTTCCTTTCCCAGAATATATTTTGCATAGGCATCCCCCATCATTGCAAACTGGACAAGATGAAAGGGTTTGCAATCCACAGTGCCGCCGGAATCAATGAGGACCGTGCTGCCTTTGGTGGTGGGATGGATCGTGGCGATAGCAGGCCGTTCCACGCCTTCCAATTTTTTTAAGATATACATCGCCAAACCCATGGCCGCTCCCGAATTTCCGGCGGAGACCACGCCGCTGACCTGGCCCTCTTTTGCCAGATCGAGGGCGACCTTGATAGAGGTATCTTTCATCCTCCGGATGACCGTCGATGGAGAATCATGCATGGCAACCACGAATGGAGCATGGTGGATGTAGATGGCGAGTTTTGACGTAGGGTATTTGGACAGTTCCTTGCTTACTTGATCCTCGTCCCCCACCAAAACCACCTTGACCCCGTATTCCTTTGCCGCTAAGACGGCTCCCTCCACAGTCACTTGAGGGGCAAAATCCCCTCCCATCGCATCGACCGCAATCTTCATCTTACGTTTTCTCCCAACATCATCCTCTGTGCCTTACTTCTCTTCTTCCACCTTGATCACCTCTCTCCCTTTGTAAGTCCCACAATGGGGACAGACATGATGGGGGAGTAAAGGCTCATGACATTGAGGACACAGAGAGAAATTAGGAGCAGCCAGTTTATCATGGGCTCGACGTTGACCCCTTTTGGCTGCTGAGGTTCTCCTTTTCGGAACTCCCATTCGAATGCATCCTTTCTCATCCGTTGAAATTATTTTCAGATGTTAAATTAAGAATTTGGCCCATCGACCTTATCTTTTCCACATAACAGATTATGACGGCATTAATCAAGCTTTAATTTCTTGAGAGCCGAAAACACTGATCCCAATTCCTCCTTTCCGCATCCACAGGAAGAGAGATTTAGATCTTTTCCACATTTCGGGCAAAGCCCTTTGCATCCCTCCTGACAGACGGGCTGGTAGGGGATTTCCAAAAAAATCTGTTCGCAGACGATCTCGGAAAGGTGAATTTCTCCTCCCTCGAAGAAACTCGACTCCATCTCCTCGCTCCCGACTTCGGTCTCTTCCTCCGAGGGAGCCTCTTTTAAAGGGTGAAGGGTGAGCTCAAAGGTAGTGGCGAGAGGATAGGAGAATTCCTTCAAGCATCTGACACATTGGAATCGAAGAGTGACCTCGACCTTCCCCGTAATCACGACGGATTGGCCCGCCTTCTGGATCTTTACCTCTGCCTGGAGCGGGGTCTCGAAGTCGAAGTCGATTCTCGAAAGGTCCTTCACGTAACCTAACAAGGAGGCCTTCTCTTCCTTCCATTGTAGATCCAGACCCTGTTCAGGAATTTCATCCAATTTCAAAGCAAACATTTCGTTTCGGTTCTTTTACGTTAAATTAAACAAATAAATATATAAAAAAAAAGTTTTTTGTCAAGAGATATTGGAATTTTGAAGTGCAAAGGTTTTGGTTTGAAAAAAAATCGTCAGTATGTTAACAAATTTGCAGATAGCCTTGCAAGGGTTTGGGGAAAAACTCACTGAGTTGCCTCAAAAGGTTTGTTGAGGAGGGAAAAAGATGGAAGGAATGGATAAGATACCGAAAAAACCAATCAAGATAACGGATACGACCCTTCGGGATGGGCATCAGTCGACCTTGGCCACCCGGATGAGGACAGAGGATATGATCCCTATAGCCGAGGGGCTCGACAAGGTGGGGTTCCATTCAGTGGAGATGTGGGGAGGGGCTACTTTTGACGTCGCCCACCGGTTTTTGGGAGAGGACCCCTGGGAAAGGGTGAAAGTCCTGAAGAAACTCATGCCGCGAACTCCTTTTCAGATGCTTCTTCGGGGCCAGAATCTGGTCGCTTACCGGAACCACCCGGATGATCTGGTGGAGGCATTCGTCGAGAAATCGGCCGAGGTGGGCATTGACATCTTCCGTTGTTTCGATGCGGTTAACGATGAGCGAAACTTTGAGACGGCCTTCAAGGTGATCAAGAAGGTCGGAAAGCATATTCAGGGGACGATCTGTTATTCGTTGACCGAGAGACGGATGGGAGGGCCGGTTTATAATCTCAGCTATTATCTGGAGAAGGCAAAGAGATTGGAAGGAATGGGAGCGGATTCCCTCTGTATCAAGGATATGGCCGGCATCATATCTCCCTACGACGCCTACGAGCTCGTCTCCGCCCTGAAAAAGACCCTGAAAATCCCCGTCTTTCTCCACACCCACTACACGAGCGGTATGGCCTCCATGGCGTGTCTCAAGGCGGCGGAAGCAGGAGCCGACGGGATCGATACCTGTATCGCGCCCTTTGCCCTCAGGAGCTCCCATCCCGCGGTCGAACCCTTTATCGTGACCCTGACAGGGACCAAGTGGGATACGGGCCTTGATCTGAAAAAATTTCCCGAGATCAACGACTATCTGGAGAGCATCATCGCGAAGTACCTGCAGTTCTCCGATACGACGAAATTTTCCGTGATCGATATCGGCGTGCTCATGCACCAGATACCGGGCGGCATGATCAGCAACCTCGTGAGCCAGTTGAAACAGGCAAAGGCCGTTCACCGCATCAATGAGGTGTATGAAGAGATACCCCGGACACGGGCTGAAATGGGCTATCCCCCGCTCGTCACCCCTACGAGCCAGATCGTTGGGGTCCAGGCGGTGATGAACGTGCTCATGGGCAGATACAAAGTGACCACAAAAGAGGTGAAAGATTACTTCTATGGCCTTTACGGCCGTCCTTCCGCGCCGGTAAATGAGGAAATCAGGAAGAAGGCGTTGAAGGGCTACGAGAGGGGGGAGACGCCTATCGACGTTCGCCCCGGTGACGTACTGGAGCCTGAACTGCCCAAGGCGCGTGAGGCCCTGAAAGGCATATCGGACAGGATGGAGGATATACTGATCTACGCCCTCTATCCCATGACGGGGATGGAGTTCCTCAAGAGGAAATACGGCACGGCGTGAGGCCGCCCTTGTTAAAGCTGTGGCGTATCTCAGGCGGAATCGGAGTCCGAGGAGGAAAGAAAGCAATACCGGCTCCGGTCGGAAAGACTAGGAAGGCTCTAAAGCGGCCTATCCTCATGTATGGAGGTGCGAATGTCTTCCCGTACAATACCGTTTCTCGTATTTTTTTTGGCATTGGTCCTCGTTTCCTGTACGTCCCTTCGTCAGTGGGCATTTGGCCCGGATGAGCCGGAAACAGACAAACCGGCTGCCTCCGGCAAGGACAAGCCGGCAGGCCCTCAGGTTGGAGACACGAAGGTCGTCGGCGGCGTGGAGTTCGTCTATGCAAAGAATACCAGGTACATGGCCGACCCTTACCAGCCGGAATACCTCTGGGTCAAAAAAAGCGAGTATATGCAAACCCCCATGGACGCTTTTAAAGAGCGGGTTGCCGCCGAGAGGAAGGAAAACGCTGCCCTGAAGAAACGGCTTGCCACGCTGGAGGCTGAGTTTAATAAGGACAAGCCCGCCCCGGCAGCAGGGCGCGCCGCTGCGCAGGCCCCAGCAGATAGAGGAGGACGGGAGGCGGGGGAGAGGACTTGGGAGGCCTTCGGTTCGAACCCAACCGGCATAAGCTATTACATTGACAGAGGGAGCATCACCTATCCGTCCGCAGGTTCGATGCAGCTTTGGCGTAAGAGGACTTTTCCCGAGAAGGCGTTCCAGAAAGAGATCATATCGCGCGAGGAGGTAGACTGCCGACGCAAGAGATATCGGACCCTGGAGGTGCAAGGCGTCTACTGGGACGGCAGGCACGAGGAGTCGAAGGCCGTCTCGCCCTGGGTAAGGTTCTATGAGGATACAACTGAAGACCTTTTCTTTGTCGATGTTTGCGGCGAGGCGAAGTAGGGCTCGCGACCGGGCGTCTCGTCCCTGATCGAAATGCCCTGATCCGGCGGTAACGACTTGACCATTGTCATGACAACGGGTTAAACAAACTTCAAGTCGATGCGCCGCTACTTTATATTCGCGACAGCCGCCCTGGGCATACTAATGTACTCCACGGACGCCACTGCAGTTGCAGTAGCTTTCCCGAGTTTCATAAAGGAATTGGGCTCCAATATACTCTGGTCCGGATGGACCATATCCATTTACTACATCGGGGTCACCATGACCACGCCTATAGCCGGGAACCTGAGCGACACTTTGGGACGCAAGAAGGTCTTCCTCATCTCCCTGGCTCTATTCACACTAAGCTCTCTTGCCTGCGGCCTGGCCCCGAACATATACGTGCTAGTGGCCTGCAGGCTTCTCCAGGGAATGGGAGGCGCGAGCTTTTTGCCGACCGCCTCCGGGATCGTGAGCGACCACTTCCCTGAGAGCCGGGCAACGGCCATAGGCCTTTTCAGCAGCATCTTCAATATAGGGAACATTATCGGACCGAACCTGGGCGGCTGGATCGTCAGCCGGTTCTCTTGGCGCTACATTTTCTACATCAACCTACCCATCGGCCTTCTCCTGACCGGTATGATCCTCCTGCTCCTGAAGGATTCGAAGGTTTCTTCCCAATCCCGGGTGGACCTAGGCGGGGCCTTGCTTCTGGCCGGGACCCTACTCTTCATCATGTTCGGCCTCAATGTGATCGGCGATAGCCTCTCCGTCCCTGCCGCGCTCCTAGCCGCCCTTTTCGTAACCTCGGGCCTCTGCCTGGCCATCTTATTCCTGCGGCACGAGAAGGGTACGAGCCAGCCGATAATCGATCTCTCCCTCCTGAGATCGAGGCCCTTTCTTGCGTCCAACCTCTTGAACACCGTAATGGGCGCCGGCTTCTTCGGGCTTTATGCCTTCATGCCGCTCTACGTCACATCCGTGCACAAGCTCTCGACACTTATGAGCGGCGTGATCATGACTCCCCGCTCGATCGGCCTCATTCCCGCCTCCGTGGTCACGAGCTTCCTCCTCAGGCGCTGGGGCTATCGCAGGCCCATAGCCTGGGGCCTTTCCACGGCAGGCTGCGCAGTGGTGCTTCTGACCCCCGGTTTTCCCTTTTGGGGGATGTGCGCCGCAAATCTGGGGACGATAGGTTTGCTTTCCGTCTTGATACTGGCTTCCGGCGTAGGCGCAGGCATTGCGAACCCCGGCGCCAACAACGCATGCATAGAGTTGATGCCGGAGAAGGTGGCCACGATCATGGGCCTGCGGGGTATGTTCAGGACCATCGGCGGCGCGGCTGGCATCTTTATCATTACCTTTATCCTCCATCTCAGCTCGAGCCCCGTGACGGGCTTCAAGATCACCTTCATCTCTTTCGGTCTCGCGCTCCTTTTCGCGATTCCTCTGGTTCTGATGGTTCCCGACGGGAGGAGCGAGGGGACGTAGGACCCCCTGCCGGAGATTTCCTTTTGTCCGCAGGGCAGCCATCATTTTTTCTTTGCGACGTCAGATAGTCAGCCGCTATCGGGGCGGGGAAAGCAAACGATTCAGCGGAACATTATTATTATAGTAGAATTGATACGGTCGGAAGGGCCGGCCGAACTGAGGAGGATACCATGGGCTTATATGAGGATAACAGCCAATCGATAGGCGGAACACCCCTGATCAAGCTGAACCGCGTTGTCGGCCCGAAAGCGACGGTTCTCGCCAAGATCGAAGGCAGGGGCCCGGCCTATTCGGTGAAAGACCGCATAGGGGCTGCCATGATCTGGGACGCCGAGAAGACGGGCCGCCTGAAACCAGGCATGCAAATCATAGAGCCGACTTCCGGCAACACAGGCATCTCACTGGCCTTCGTGGCTGCCTCCAGAGGTTATAAGCTGCTCCTTACGATGCCGGAGACTATGAGCATAGAGCGAAGGAAGGTATTGAAGATCTTCGGCGCCGAACTGATCCTGACGGAAGCAGCGAAGGGGATGAAGGGTGCCATAGCCAAAGCGGCGGAACTTGCCGCCGGCGACCCTTCCCGCTATTTCATCCCTCAGCAGTTCGAAAACCCGGCCAACCCGGCAATTCACGAGACTACGACGGCTGTCGAGATATGGAACGATACGGGCGGGAAGATGGACATTTTCGTCTCGGGTGTCGGGACAGGGGGGACGATCACTGGCGTGAGCCGCTACTTCAAACTCGGAAAAGGGAAAAAGATCTTGTCGGTCGCCGTGGAACCGGCAGAATCGCCCGTCCTCACTCAAACGCGTAACAACGAGGAGATCAGGCCGGGCCCCCACAAGATACAGGGCATCGGCGCGGGCTTTGTGCCCAAGGTGCTGCAGCTCGACCTGGTGGACCGGATCGAAACGGTGACGAGCGATGAGGCTATAGATATGGCCCGCCGCCTTGCCCGGGAAGAGGGCATTCTTTGCGGTATATCGAGCGGCGCTGCTGCCGTTGCGGCGGCTCGGCTGGCAGAAGAGCCGGAAAACAAGGGGAAAACGATCGTCGTTGTGCTGCCTTCGGCAGGTGAACGCTACCTTTCGACAGCCCTTTTCCAGAACCTTTTTCCGGGTCTGGAAACAGCCTCAGCCTCTGATGCCGTTATTTAGACGTTATCGGTCCGATCCTGGAAGACGGCCGGATTTCGGGCCGATGCTACGGCCGGTCAGTCGGCGTCTTCCTCCATAACGGCCTCCAAGCCGAGGTCTTTTATCATCTCCATGTCGAGGGCCGGGTCCCTCCCGGGGGTGGTAAGGTAGTTTCCGGTCATCAAGGAGTTGCAGCCGGCTACGATCCCCAAAGGCAGGAGCTGCCGGAGGTTCGCCTCCTTCCCTCCGCAGAGTTTAATGTCCTTATCGGGGAGTATGAAACGGAAAATCGAGATGGTGACCAGGAGTTCGAGGGGATGAATGGCCGGCCTGCCCGCCAGAGGCGTACCGGGGCGGGGGTTGAGAATGTTGAAGGGCACGGAATCGACGTCGAGTTCCTTCAACGTAATGGCGAACTCTATCCTCTGCTCCATCGACTCGCCCAGTCCGATGATGCCGCCGCAGCAGGTCTCGAGGCCTGCCTCCTTGGCCGCCACAATCGTGTCTACGTCTTCACTGTAGTCATGGGTAGTACATATATGACCGAAGAAGCTCGGCGCAGTTTCAAGATTATGATGGTACCTGTAAAGACCGGCCGCCTTCAAAGCATGGGCCCTCGGTCTGTCCAACATCCCGAGCGATACACAGGGTTTTATGCCCATCGCTCTGATCTCCCTTACCGCCTGATAGATCTCCTCCCATTCCTCTTCGCTGTCGATCCTTGTACCGCTCGTGATGATCCCGAACATATGGGCGCCGGCCTGCCGCATCTGTCCGGCTGCCTCCACCATCTCCGCCTTCGATATAAGATCGTATACGGGAGCCTCGGTCTCGTAATGGACCGATTGAGCGCAGAACTTGCAATCCTCCGGGCACCTCCCTGACTTGGCGTTGATGATCCCGCACAGGTTGACCCTTTTCCCCTTGAAGTGTTCCCTTATCTCCGAAGCTGCGGCCATAAGGGCAAAAGGCTTTCTTGTGCCTATTTCTCGAAGCGTGAGGGCGTCGGCAAATCCTATGTTCTGCATCCCGACGGCCTTGTCTTTCAATTGTTGTAGGGTATCGCTCACTTTTTTCTCTCCGCGCCTTGTTCCGATCTTAAACGGTCTGGTTGATGTTAAGACGAACGACCTATTTGCGTTATTTCCCATGATTTTATTGATTTCTTGGTATAAATGTCAAGAGCCACGGTGCGACGATTGGGGTACAACAATATTTCAGTAGCTCCAGATTGTTCTTGATTAAGGGCGAGAAGGATCGTACAGTATTGAATCACAGTGCTGGGGGAGCTTGAAGCGGCTGAGAAACCCCGCGGTTAATTGCGAGGTGACCCCTTGAACCTGTCGGGTAATGCCGGCGAAGGGAAGCAGACTGGCAGGTCCGATAAACGGCCGCAAGCTTTTCTGGAAGCTTGCGGTTTTTTTTCGGAGAAAGCCCCCCTTTGAATAGGAGCGGTAGAGATGAGCGCAGAACGCACGGCGTCCGGCGCAGCGACGGGAACCGTTTACCGGTGGCGCGTCCTGTGGGCCGCCTTTTCTTCGTACCTGGTGGACAGCTACGACCTGATCGTGCTAGCCATCGCCATGCCCGTTTTGCTCAAGGTCCTCCACATCTCCCTGCCGCTTGGCGGGCTTCTGGGGTCGGCGACAATGCTCGGGGCAGTGGTAGGCTCGGTGGTGTTCGGGCTGATCGCCGAAAATCGAAGCAGCCGCTTTTCCCTCATTGTTTCGCTCGTATGGCTCGGTGCCGGCATGGGATCAGTCTGGTTCGTCTCGACCTGGGCCCAGTGGATGGCGCTCAGATTCCTCACGGGTCTCGCCATCGGAGGTCTCTGGGGGCCATGCTCTGCCCTTATCGCGGAACACTGGGCGCCGGCCTTTCGCGCGAGGGCGGCATCTTTCGTTTACAGCGCCTTTGCCGTCGGTGCAGTGATCGCGTCGCTCGTGGGCAGGCTCACACTCACTGTAGACTGGCACATCCTTTTTCTCGCGGGGGTCTGCTCCATCCCCATGGCCCTCGCCGTTGCCCGTCTCATCCCGGTCAGCACGGGCGCCGGGCATGGCGCGGGAGGAACGAGGAAAAAAGGCGTCGGGATGGGCGCCATCTTCGAAAGAGGATTGCTCAGGACTACGATACTGGCCAGCCTCGTGAGCGTCTTCAACCTCGCAGGCTATTGGGGGATCGCCTATTGGGTCCCGACCTTTCTCGTCAGAGAGAAGGGCTTAACCCTTTCCGCCATGGCCGATTTTTCCCTCTTCATGTACGCCGGCATGTTCGTGGGCTTCCAGCTGTTCGGCGTATTGGCGGACAAGATCGGGCGGCGTCTCTCGATGATGGCCGCCTTTCTCCTCGTCTCTGCGTCCGTAGCTGTCTACATTGTCTCCAGTAACCCCTTCTTTCTTTTCCTCTGGGGAGGTATCGTGGGCGCCTGCGTGAGCGGGGTCGCGGCTGCTGCCGGCGCATACTACGCGGAGCTTTTTCCCGAACACCTCCGCGCTTACGCGGGCGGCTTCTGCTGGAACGTGGGGCGCATAGGCGCCGTGGTCGCCCCCTACACCATCGGCTGTATAGGCAAGGCTCACGGCCTTCAAGTCGGTCTTGCCGCTACTTGTATCATCAATCTGATGGGCGTCGTCGTCCTCTGTTTTCTCCCCGAGACGCTCGAAAAACAGCCCCATAAGGAGGCACTGGCATGAGAAACGTGATGGAGAAGCTCGAAGAGCTGAGGAGATTTGCCGTTACCGCGGGTGCGAGCCGGGCCGTGATTATCGCGGCCGGTGACCTGGTCGTGCGCACGAGTGCCTGGGCCAAGTGCTTCATACCGGCATGCAAATATTATGGGACAAGCATAATGTGCCCGCCCCACAACCCCCTTACACCCGACGTGACGAGAAAGATAGTGGACGAATATACGCACGGCATCCTCTTCCAGCTCGACGCCCCCGTCGACGACTTCGTCGGTGACGAATGGCGGAAACGCCATGTAGAGATGGAGCTTGCCCACAAGAAGATGCTGGCCGAGCTCGAGGGAAGGGCCTTCCACATGGGCTTCCCGCTGGCTCTTGGGTTTGCCGCAGGCGAATGCTCTCTCTGTGTGCCCGCAAACCGCTGCGCAGTGCTGGAAGGGAACGAATGCCGCCACCCTTTACGGGCCAGACCGGCCATGGAGGCTTGCGGGTTCGACGTCTTCGCGATCGCGGAAAAAGTGGGTTGGGACATCGTCCCTATCGGCCACATGTCGCGTGTGCAGGACATCCACTGCGCGAGCCTCATCGGCCTCGTCCTCGTCATTTGAGCCGAGAAATGGCGCGGATAGATTTCCGCCCCGTCTTAGGAAAGAAGATTCTCATTACCGGTGATGTCAATACGGGGAAGACTAGGGCTGCCCGGACCGTGCTGGAGGGACTCTGCGGTCTAGATTTCTCGCCCCGCATCGCCGTCGTGGACCTGGCTCCGGAAGTCCCTGAAGAGATCGCCATCGGGCGAGGCTTGAAGGGAGTCGGGGGAAAGCTTTTCCCCCAGGGTTGGCCAAAGGTCGCCTATTTCGGCACTCTCCTGAGGCCGCCTCGACTTTCATCGAAATCGGACCGGGAAGCCCTCGCGATAGCAGCCGACAACCGGCGCAAGATAGACCGGCTCTTTGCAGAATTCCAGTCGTCGGGAAGAGACATCCTTTTTGTGAACGACGTGAGCATGTATCTCCAGGCAGGAACGGCCGAGCGTCTTCTCGGATACTGGAGAAGCGCCTCAACGGTCGTGGCAAACGGCTACTACGGCGGCAAACTTGGGACGGGCGCCCTTTCGGCAAGAGAAACTACCGGGATGGACAAGCTCATCAAGGCTTTTCCTCACAACCTCAGAATGCCCGGAAAACCGTTGGTCCAGTTCCTCAGTGAGCTCTAATTCAGCTCGTCCTCTCAGAACCAAATGCAAGAATTGTCAGCAATAAGAAGTGAGAGAGTGACTGATAAGCCAACGCTGGGGCGCGCGCTTATATTAATAATGAAACAAGGAGGAGGCCATGGGCAAGCTGATGATTATCGTTACCGTGTTTTTGTTAGCAGTGGGTGTGGTTCACGCGGCCAACACCATCACGAAAAAG
>DBZJ01000086.1:0-3358 GCA_002311635.1 Syntrophaceae bacterium UBA1163 | reverse complement strand
GGCGGGGGAATATGCGGTCGAAATTACTTTCGATAAGAATCCGCCGGTGACCGGAAAAAATAACGTCGATATCCTGGTGAAGGATAAGACGGGTATGGCGGTGACCGACGCGAAGGTGGTTGTCGAGTATTCCATGCCGGCGATGCCGGGTATGCCGGCCGCGAACTTCAAGACTAATGCGGGCTTGAAGGGTGATAGGTACAAGGCCGTTATCGAGCCTTCCATGGGTGGTTCATGGAATGTGGCGGTCAAGGTGAGCCGGGCGGGGAAGACCGAGACGGCGAGACTTACCATCGACGTAAAGTAATGCCTCAGGGAGGTGCCGGTATGCCATCATACGCGCGAAAAGTCCTGGACCTTAAAACACAAGCGTTGTCGTGTTTTCTCTTGCTGACCTTTCTGACGGCGCCTCCCCTGGTCCTTTCTGCTTCCGATGAGACGGTGACTCTCGAGGACCTTGTCGCCGAGGGTCTAAGGAACAGCCCCGAGATACTGGCGGCCAGGTCGCGGGCCGATGCGGCCGGATACCGCATACCCCAGGCGAAGAGCCTGCCGGACCCAATGGCGACGTTAGGCTATCAGAACGATGGGTTCAGCAGTTTTACCCTCGGCCGGAGCATCATGTCCATGGGCATATCGGGCCTGTCCCAGCAGTTCCCCTTCTGGGGGAAACGGGCGCTTAAAGGAGAGGTGGCGGCGAGGGACTCGGAGAGTTTCGCTGCTCTGTCCGATGCAGCGAGGCACAGGGTGGTCGCCCAGATAAAGCTCTACTTCTATGACCTCTTCCTTGCCTATAAGACCCTCGACATCCTCAGCGATAGGAAAACCCTCTTCTCGAAAATCGAAGACGCCGCACGGAGCCGGTACGCGTCAGGGACGGGCATGCAGCAAGAGGTCATCATGGCGCAGACGGAGAAATACATGATCCTCGAAAAGGAGGAGATGCAGCGCCAGCGCATAGAGGCGCTCCAGGGGATGCTGAATACTACCGTGGGCAGGGAGGTTAGCGCACCCCTCGGCCGGCCGGTTCTGCCTCCGGCCGCCCCCTTTCTCGCCAGTCTGGAGGAGGTTGTCAGCATGGCGAAGGAGCATTCACCCGACGTGAGATCCAGGCAGAAGATGGTGGAGGGTGCCGAGGCAAAGGTGAAGCTGGCCAGAAAGGAGTATTATCCCGATGTGACCGTTGGCGGCAATTACTTTTACAGGTCGGGCTACTTGGGCGATATGTGGAGCATGACCTTCAGCTTCAGTCTGCCCATCTTCTATAAGACGAAACAGGAGCAGGCGGTGGCCGAAGCGCAGGCAGGTTTTCTGGAGGCCAAGCGGGAGCTGGCTGCAACGGAGTTGATGCTTGCATCCAATGTCAAGGAAGGCTACTCAATGGTCCAGGCGGCCGATAGATTGATGAAGCTTTACAGCGAAGGGCTGATCCCGAAGGCAAATCAGGACGTCCAGCTCGCCTTCTCGAATTACGTGACCGGGAGGGTCGACGCCCTCACTGCTATAACGAGGATCAAGAACCTGCTCGACTATGACCTGCTTTACTGGAGCCAGCTCGTGGAAAGGGAGAAGGCAATCGCGAGACTTCACGCCGTCACGGGAATTGAGGATACGGGACAGACCGGCCGGCAGACTTCCTGGGGCGGCACGAAGAAAGCGGCACGGGGAGAAGCGCAATGAACAAGCAAAAGCGAGTGTTAGCAGTTGCGGTAGTTATTGTCGCCTTTGCACTCATATTCTACCTTTCGAAACCGGCCAAACCCGTAGCGAACCGCGCCGCGGCCTCCGTGGCCGCAGCGGAGGGAAAAACGGGTTCCACGCCCGGAATGCCGGGCATGCCCGCCGAAAAGCCGTCACCTCAAAAGGCGCAGGAGGAAGCAGCCGAACCCGAGGCGCCGACAGTAGAGATACCGCCCGAGAAACAGCAACTCATTGGGGTGAAAGTGACCACAGTGCAGATACTCCCCCTCACGAAGACGATACGCACGGTAGGCCTCGTCGAGTACGATCAGCGGCGTCTCCAGACAATCAACACTAAGGTCGAGGGCTGGGTCGAGAAGCTTTACGTCAACTTCACCGGCACCTACGTGAAGAAGGGGGAGCCGGTCGCCGACATATACAGCCCGGAACTGTGGGCAACGCAGCAGGAGTTCATCAACGTTGTGAGGTGGGCAAAGCAGGCGAAGGCGAAAAACGGTGGGCAGACCGCTCAGACAGCCGGCGGGCCTGACGTTAGCGCTATGATCGACCGGGACGCCCGGTCCTTGGTCGAGGCAGCCCGGCAGCGCCTCAAGCTCTTCGACATAAGCGACCCTCAGATCGAGAAGATCGAGGAGAGCGAAAAGCCCATCCGCACGCTCACCATCTATAGCCCCTATAGTGGTTATGTCCTCCAGAAGAACGTGAACCAGGGTACGCGCGTGATGGCGGGGGCCGACCTTCTCGACGTGGCAGACCTTTCCACCGTCTGGATCACTGCCGACATCTATGAGTTCGAGATGCCCCTCATCAAGGTGGGAGACCCGGCCGCCGTCCAGTTGAGTTATTTCCCAGGCAGGCAGTTCTCCACAAAGATCGACTATATTTATCCCACTCTCCAGGGAGAGACGAGGACCCTAAAGGCCCGCTTCACTCTCCCCAATGAAGGGGGGAAGCTAAAGCCCCAGATGTTCACCAACGTTGAGATGAAGATAGGCCTCGGCAAAAGGCTCGCGGTCCCGGCCGATGCGGTCATCAATACCGGGGTGAGGCAGGTCGCTTACGTAGACAAGGGGGAGGGCATTTTCGAGCCAAGGGAGGTTCTGACGGGCGTTCGGACAGACAAGCTCGTCGAAGTCACCGCCGGCCTCAAGGCAGGGGAGAAGGTCGCCTCTTCGGCCAATTTCCTCATCGACTCCGAGGCGAAGCTGAAAGGGGTTGAGCCGCTGCCCAGACAGGCAGCACCGCCGGCTCCGGCAGCGCACCACCGCTGAGAGGCAGACACGGGATGGCCGCGAAGGTGAGCCAACACTAACATGATAGCGAAAATCATCGAATATAGCGCAAAGAACAAGTTTATTGTCTTCCTCTTCGTCTTCTTTGCCTTCGCATGGGGTTACTGGGCGCTCGCGCACATACCCCTCGATGCGATCCCCGACCTCTCCGACACCCAGGTCATCATCTATACCGAATGGACGGGCAGGAGCCCGGACCTCGTCGAGGATCAGGTCACCTATCCTATTTCATCCACCTTACTCGCGGCCCCGAGGGTCCAGGCCGTCCGCGGGTTTTCCTACCTGGGCAGCTCGTTCATCTACGTGATCTTCGATGAAGGCACCGACATCTATTGGGCGAGGAGGCGGACGCTGGAGTATCTCTC
>DBZJ01000215.1:484-38424 GCA_002311635.1 Syntrophaceae bacterium UBA1163 | reverse complement strand
ACTTTTTCTACAACCTCAACGTTCAAACTCACTGATATCTCAACTCAGGGATGTAACAAAGTGAATGGGCAGAAAAAATGAAACAAGCGGGTTGGATATCAGGACTTAAAATGTCTTCCAGAAGCAGTTGATCCAAGAAAGGAGGTGGGTCGTTTCGCTAACGGTTAGGAGGAAGTATGAAACGTGAGAAGACGAAGCATAAGGGGATCTACAAGGTTGGTGAAATCTATTACATCACCTATTACAAGCATTCAAAGAAGCATGAGAGAGCGGTGGGACCTAAACTTTCCATGGCAGTTAGAGAAAAGATAGACAGAGAGAAAAGGGTTAAGGGCGGTCGCTACGCGGTGCTTGAGAGGCAAGAAAAAATCAGTTTTGATGAGTTGATGGAACTCTACCGAAGAGAAGGCGATCACAAGGAATATATCTTGGGCAAGGAATCTGTCTATCTGAATTTTTTCACCGGACGCAAGCTATCACAGATCACCCGAAAAGACCTCTTCGCGTTCAGGGATCAAGTCAAATCCACCCCAAAACAACGTGGTGGAGATCCGGTCACTGAGGCCCATATCAACCGGACCCTGGCGGGCCTACGGAGACTCTTCAATTTTGCCGTAGGGCGTGAATTGATGGAATCTAACCCATTCCCGGTTACTACAAAAAGCGGTCTCTTCTATCCCGAGAAAAAGGGCCTTAGAAATTTCTTTACAGAGGATCAAATCGAGAAGATTCTTGAAGCCTCTCCCGAATGGCTTAAACCGATAATCCTCACGGCCTACTACACGGGAATGAGGGAATCCGAACTCAGGGGCCTTCGATGGGAAATGGTTGATTTTGACAGCGGGGTTATCTATCTCCCCTCTTCCAAAACCCTCAAGGATGCCACTGGCAAGGGTCAAAGGGTTGTTATGCAGAGGGAGCTAATAGACCTCTTCCAGGGGTTTTCTAAGCGTGGGGAGTGGGTATTTTCTAAGCCTGACGGCACTCCATACAACCATTGGAACATCTTTAAGCCTTTTAGGAAAGTGTTGAGGTCTTTGGGGATCGATACGAAACTTTACTCATGGAAGGAGTTGAGACATACCACGGCCTCTATTATGAATCTGAAGGGAGCACCGCCGCTATCGATCAGGGACCAACTCAGACATACTTCCGTTAAAACAACGGAAGGTTTTTACATCGGGTCGAATATCGAATACCAAAGGCAGCAAGCGGAAAAGTTAGCTCTGAATAGTGGAAAAATAGTGGGAAACACCCTACCCCAAGAACCCTACCCCATTGCAAGTGCCTAAATTCCTTGGCGCCCCTGGCGTGACTCGAACACGCGGCACACGGATTAGGAATCCGTTGCTCTATCCACCTGAGCTACAGGGGCATCGGTCGTAACTATACAAGCTTGTTATATCTTCGTCAATGGTGATTTCTGCCATTCTGGAATTTTGGTTGACATTCGCGAGGTCATCTAATAACTTTAGAAATAGGCAGTTAATAAATAAATGTTTGATGAGATAAAGGGAAGTATGCAGAAGAGGAGTAAATGGGAGGTCAAAAAATGGGAACCCGAATAGTTCTTTTGTTAAGCCTCACAATGTTTTTGCTCTCTCCAAATCTGGCCCTGGCGGACTGCGTGAGTCTGGTTAGTTTCACCGATTGGTTTGCGCAAGACAGCCACAATGTTGTCTTCTATCGAGGATCAAGACCGTTAGCAAGTCTGAACGTCCCTTATTGCTCAATCAATCCCTCGTCCACCATTCTCCTCATTAAAAGTTATGTGTGCGACTCGGATAAGATGATTATAGACGGCGAAGAATGTACGATTATGACGGTGACATCGGCATCTTCTTAGAAGGTGGTAACCTGAGGCTCGATGCAGAATCTCTGCCTCCCCTCTCTCCAGATGCGGGGGAAGAGAGGAAGAGCGAGTGGGTTCAAGGATGAGCTTCATTCTCCTTTTTTCTCTTTTTTCTCTTTTTCCCTTTTCTCCTTTATCTCCTTATCCATTTTCTCCTTTTCTTCTATATGCCATCTGATGCCTTCCACCTTTTCCTTGAATTCCCTGGTGGCCGCATCGGATGTAGATCGGTCGCTAATGATGTGAGGAGTCATCAAAAGGACCAGCTCTGTTCTCTTCTTCTCGTAGGTCTGAAACCCAAACAGGCCCCCTATTAGGGGAATTTTGCTCAGCAGAGGGATGCCCGACGTCGTCTTGCTCTTAGTGTCTGAAATCATTCCACCGATCACAATAGTCTGTCCTTCCATGACCGACAGAATGGTTTTAGCAGTTTTCTTAGTAAATGCAGGAACATTATTAAGATTGCCAAGGGGGTTGGCGGTCGGCTGCAAGTCGCTATCTTCGATGCTGACCTCAAGGCTCACCAGTCCTCCGTCGCTGATGCGAGGCGTAATGGTGAGAATAATGCCAATATCCTTATATTCGATTGTCCCCTCGACCGTGCCTGCACCCGTGCTACTTGTGACTCCCGGCGTCGAATAAGTATTGGTGAGAATGGGTTGGGACGACCCGACCTGAATTTTCGCCTCTTTATTGTTTGATGCAATGATGTGGGGTGAAGAGATTACCTTCAACCGGGATTGTGTCGCCGCCAAATCGACTGCTGCGGACAGTCTCCCGCCCAACTCCACAATGGCGTACCGTAAACCACCGGCAACGAGGGCTGTGTCAAAAGGACCGAGAGTAGTCGTTGTTGTGCCGCTAGTATCAGTGGTGGTGCTTGCAACAGGTGGCTGCTGCTGAAACACAGCCGCCTGACCACGAGAATTAGGCGAGCCCGACACGAATTTGGCCCATTCGATGCCGAACTGGTTCGTTTCATCAAGCGTGATTTCAGCCAAAAAGATCTCGATCAGCACCTGCTTTGGGTAGATATCCAGTTTTTTGATCGTTTCAAGAATTGCTCTATAATCCCTATGAAAGGCTTTAATGACCAATGAGTTGGTGGGTTCATCAACGACAATTCCGATCTCGCCTTCTGGAATGCCCCCTGCCTCTTCCTTTCCAGGGGCTGAAGAAGTGGTAGGAGTGGTAGGAGCGGCGGGAGTTGGAGTTGGTTTTGCCCCCCGGGGTGTTTCAGCAGGTGCTGCTGCTGCTTTTTCTCCCTTCTTCTCTTTCGCCTTTACAAATACTTCTTTCAGGACGTCGGCCAGGTCTTTGGCCTTCGCATTCTGGACGTAGTAAACGAAGACGCTTAACTTCGATCCCTCTCCCGGTATCTTATCCAGTTCCCTGAGCCATCCCTCCACCTTTTCAAAGATATTGGGAATGGAGCTGACGACCAGGAGCGAATTGATCCGGGTAACGGGGGTGAAAGTAATCCCGACCCCTCTCGCTGACTTTGTAGAGACTTCAAAGGAAGAGAAGATGCGCTCCATTTCCTTAGCCACTTCAGTGACATCGGCGTTCAAGACCGGATAGATCCTCACCCTCGTATCGGCAAAAATATCGACGTCGAAGAGCGCAAGAATCTCGAGCGATTTTTTAATATTGGAGGCCACATCGCTGATAATAAGGATATTCTGAGGAGCGTGCTCGGCAATCTCCGCCCCGTCCGAAATAAAGGGCTTGATCAATTTGGAGGCTTCTGTCGCAGGAATATACTTCAAAGGAATAATTTGAATCGTATATTTCTCTTCAGAAGGCACTTTCGCGCCCCCCCGGGTGATTGTAGGAGAGACATACGTTTTTTTGGCGTCGCTTAAAGGAACGATCTCATAGAGACCGTCTTTCTTCACCGCCGTAACGCCGTTTAACCTTAGAATCGACTGGAAGATCGGAAAGACCTCTTCGGCCGGGAGCTGACCAGTGGTATGAATATTGACAACCCCTTTCACCCTGGGGTCGATGAGATAGTTGATCTTCATTATTTCTGCCATCACCCGTATCACTTCGTAGATGTCTGCATTGTCAAAATTGAAGATGACTCCAGGACCTGCTGCAGGGATCCCGGGTCTTGCCATTTGAGGAATAGATGGCTGTGGTGGTGATGGTGGTTGAGTCCTTGGAGTAACTGGAGGCTGCGATGTGGCTGAAACAGGCGCCTGTGGTGAAGGGGTTGGGGGCAATGTCAACGGTTGGACTTCAGCTGATTTCGCTGGTTGCATTTGTACTGGGGTCTGAACTCCTGCGGAGGTTAGAGGTTGTGACGTGGCTGCAACAGGTGGCTGTGGTGAAGGGGTTGGGGGCAATGTCAACGGTTGGACTTCAGCTAACTTCGCAGGTTGCGCTTGTACTGGGGTCTGAACTCCTGCGGGAGCTGGAGGCTGCGATGTGGCTGCCACCGGCGGCTGTGCTGAGGGCGTTGGGGGCGATGCCAGCGGTTGGGCTTCAGCTAACTTCGCAGGCTGCGTCTGTGCCGGAGTTTGAACTGCCGCAGGGGCAGCAGGTTGCGATGCGGCTGCAGCGGGTGGCTGTGGTGAAGGCGTTGGAGATGATGTCAACGTTAGGGGTTCCACTGATCTTGCAGGTTGCGTTGGTGTTGGAGGTTGGGCTTCCACTAGCGTTGCAGGCTGTGATGGTGTCGGAGATTGATCTCCACCTGGAGTTGCAGGTTGTGATTTGGCTGAAACAGTTGGTTGTGTGGGAGCTGGCGCCTGAGAGGACAGCTTCGATTCCGGGGTTTGAATTCTCTCGGGCTCAGAAACAGACGGTGATACGGCCATCTGTTCCTTAGCATTGTTAACCTGCTGCGTGGAGGTTTCTGCCGGCGCCTTCCTCAATTGAGCTTTGTTTCCAGCACAACTCAGAATGCCGCCCACCAGACAGACACTAAGAAGACCTATCCAGAGACGCTTCATGCTTCTCATCTTAATAGATTTATCTCCATTCTTCAATCTCACTCCGTTTCTTGCGTTGGAGCAGCTTCCGGAGCCCCTGCGGGAGCTGCCGGAAGTGCTGGATTTCCGGAAGTCGGCGGAGAAGATGGATAATTTGGAAAAGGCATTCTCCCTCCTCTTCTGGTATAGGGAGCAGGAGGGGATGGACTCACAGGCACAGGGGGCGCAGGCGTGGCAACTCTTCCCTGTGCTGCAGGAGGAGTTGGCCTGGGTGGTGTCGGGGTTGGAGCGGTTGCGGTAGTGTGTGGAGGTGGACCCGCGGGAACAGGCTGAGTACCCGAGGGCGCTGATGGCTTGACCTCTGTTCTGACATCCGTCCTTTTCCTCGGCATCTTCGAATCGTAAAGAAGGACTTCGAAAGTATCCCCCTCTGCCTCCAATGTAATCCGGTCAGATAATATTTTTGTCAGCCTATATTCCCCAATCCGCTCCCCCGGTTTCACGCTGAACGTCTCTCGCTCCCCTTTTCGGAGGGGCCTTCCCGGGTTGGCGATGGAGGCGGCTTGATAATCCCCAAGAATGGTTACGCCGTACAAAACAACTTGAGGACGCACAAGCTCTTTTTTCCCGTTCCCTGCGGGAATCGGAAAATCCTTCCTTTCCGGGCTGAAGATATTCTTTTCAGCGATCGCAATATAAGATTTGATAGAGGTGGGATTCTTCTCAGTTCCTATCGTTGAGGGGACCCCCGGCTTGCCTTCTGGCTTGCTCTGCGATCTCTTCGCCACCTTCTTTTCGGGCACGAATTTGATCGGTTGAGTCCACAACTCATAATTCTTAAGGATCAGGAGGAGAACCAAGGCAAGAACGAAGAAGGCTAAAAATCCATACCTGGATGACATTATCCCTGCCTCCCTTTTTCCTTGGTTTTGGTCTTGTTCATCAAGCCGGAGATGACCAAACTTCCCTGGATGCTATTGGGCATCCTTGGGTTGAAGACGAGGAAATCCATTTCAGAGATCATCAATTCTTTCTCGTGGTGCTCAATGTCATACATAAATTGCCCCAGGTTCAACATACTGTTGACGGGGTTGAGGTCAATGTGAAGGGGGATCCTTACGTAGATATTCATCTCTTTTGGCTCGAGCATCCTGAAACTCCGGATGCCAATCCCATTCTTCTCGGAAAGCCGCTTCACGATCTCCTGAAGATTGGCCGCGCCGAGTTGGGGTGTATCTCCCGAAAGGAGCTTTTGCTGAGCCTCCTCATACAGTTTGACCGTCCGGCCGAGTTCTTCCTCGATTGTCTTTCGATTCCGGAGATACTGTTCGTATTTCAATAACGCACTTCTTTTCATGGTGATCTCTTCTTCAGCCTCCCTTTTCGCCTCGAAGAGGGGGGTGATTCCGAAGAAAATGATCAGGATGACTGTCGCGATCCCTGTGACCGCAAAAAGAAACCTTCTCTGGGAAAATTTCATGTTCTTCAGAAACTTCAGATTGTCGGGAAACGAAAACTTTTTCAAGAGATTACTTCCTCCTCTCAATCCTCGCCTTGATCTTAAATCTCTCTTTCTCCTTATTCCCGTCGCCTCTCATCTGCATCTCCTTGGTCACAGGGGCCATGAATTCCACTTTCTCAAAGAAAGGAGATTTATCGAGGAGAGGAATCAGATCAGAAGCTGAATCCGCAAACCCGCTCAGTTCAATCTCTTTGCCGTTATATTTTAGATTCCAGATCCAGGTGGTATCGGGAATCACTTTGGTCAGCTCTTGGAGGACCTCTACTTTGCTGATCTCGGCCGACCTGATCTGATCGAGTTCGGACATTTCCTTGCAGCAATTGTCTCTCTGTTTCTGTAACTTTTCAAGGGCCTCCACTTCTGGCCTTCTCTTTCTTATCTCGGCATTGACCGTATTCAATTCGTTTGTATATCGAATAAAAATCCCTCCTCCCCACGTCATCGTCAAGAGGAGCGCCAAAGAGGTGAGGACAATGAGAACAGGCTTTCCGATCTCTCTCACCTTCTTCCTCATCTCAAAAGGGAGTAGATTCAAATCGACCCGTGGGCTGACCAATCCCTTGAGCGGGATGCCGACGGAAGAATAAATTTTGTACGGTTTGGGCGCTACCTCCCCTACTTGCATTCGATTCATGGGAGGGAGCAAAACATCCTTGAGCTGTTTCGTTTCTTTGAGATTCGCCAGAGTGGTCTCATCGACACCCAACCCGTAAACAAAAAAAGTGGAGTTTGCAGGGGGGGGATTGTTTCCCGAACGCTGGAAGGTGCTGATCATCCTCGCTTCCTTCTCTTCCTCCGGAAGAGGCAGATGAAGGCTTTCCTTCCAATCCTTTCCTTGGACCAGATTCATCTCAAAAAAGGGTTCTGAGACATCAATCAAAACCGAGGTGTCGCTCTCGCCGCCTCCCTTGTTGTACAGAAAAAGATTGACCGCGGCGGTAGAGGGAATCTGGATTGAGATCGGTTGAATCCCCATCTTCTTCAACAGTGACAAATAAGCATCCACTTCTGCCTTCTTCGCAAACACCGCAAAAAGATGGAGCCAGTCTTTCTCCTCCTTGAGAACGCAGTAGTCAAAATAGATCTCCCCCTTTTCAAAAGGGACGTATTTGGGCATTTCATATTCCAGCACTTTTCTCAGATTTTCTTTGGCAGCCACGGGAAGCCTCATGAAACGGACAATCACTTTTTCCCTCGGGATGGCAATGGAGACCCTCTCCTTGTTGACCTGATGTTTGGAAAAGAAGCTATTGACCAGGCTGATGACCTGCGCCTGCCGTTCTTCCTTCTGGGTTTCCGGCAAAATGGGATGGATGGCGTAATCGACCAACTTTATCCTGCCAAAGGACCTCTTTAGCAGGGTAAGAATGAGATGGTCTTGCCTGAAATCAATCCCAATGGATGATGAATCGAAAATCTTCATACCAATTTCCTGTCGAAAGCAAATTTCTCCAAAAGGGTAAGGGATCACCCGATCAAATGATCGTGTCAACCCATTGAACGATCTTGTAACCGTCCTTCTCTAACGGGTCTATTTTGACGATCGTCTTCACACCTCGAATGGCATCCGCTTCTTTCGTTTTTCCCCTTGACTCGACGGTATAGTAAGATGTCATGGATGAATATACCACGAGCCCCGAGATCTGCGCGATCAATGGCGAAAGTTCAGGCACCCTTTGCAGGAGATCCGCTTGATCCTGGAAGCCTTTATCCTCCCTGGCCTTAATGATGGCGCTTGCAACATCCTTCGGAATTCCCAGAACAACCCTCAACACCGGTAAAGAAGCGCTGTTGATATCAACCTGCTCTCCGGAGGAATAGATCGAAAAGAGATCTCTCAACCCGATGCCTTCCGACTTCGCACTCCCCTCTCCTTTGTTGCTTCCTTTCCTCCCGTAAAAGAGGTCTGGCGTGACGCCTCGGACGAGAAGAAGCTCTTCAATCGAATCCAGATTGCCGCTCTTGCAATTGTAAGGCTCTTTCAGAGACTGATAATAGTCATTCTTCGCCCCGTTGATCCGATGCAAATCGCCCGGGTCTCTCCAGTCCAATATAGAATCGACGACAATATCCCTTGCCTCCCCCTCCAGACCCAGCTGGCCTATAATCTTTCTCAGAGTTGGATCAGAGACTATATTAATGTTCACCTTGCCGGTTTCACTAAAAACTCTCACCTCGCAAATCCCTTGGTCAAACGGAAGGCGGTAGGCCCTTCCGTCCGTCATCCACTCTCTCTGGTCGGGAGGAACCTCTTCCAGCTTCTTATCCCTCTTCTGCTGAACCCTCGGGTCTTGCTTATAAATCAGCTCCGCAATCGCGCGCTGAACCCCCCCTTCGGCCATGGCGTAGAGTTGTGTTTCCGCCTTATAGTTCTTGGCAATATTGACCTCTGTTCTCATGGCAAAAGAAAATTCCAAGACAATCATGGATAAAATGACGATGACCCAAAGCACCATGATTAAAACAATCCCTTTGGAATTTCGAGGTCCAAAGCTTGAAGTTTGAAGTTTCAACGATGAGTCTCCGATTTTCAACTTGTCACTTGCCTTAACGCTTAAGGGTCGGTGCGCTGAATCTCGTTGGAGCCGCCACGATCTCTTCATATCGATTGGCCGGAATGGAGGCCAGAAGGGCCAGGGGGACGTCTTCTTTACCGCCTTTCTTATCCCCCGAGGTGATCGTTATCCGTAAGGCTTTGGGCAGCTCTTTCTCTTCCTTTGCATTCCAGTTCTCCACCCAGGCTTCTGTCCGGTTCTTGTCTTTGTCTTCCCTCCTGAAATATTCAAACCGGACGTCCGAGATCCCTTCCATCAGAGAGACGCTCAACTCCTCATTAGGCTTCTCCTCGAAAAAATTCTTATTGAGAACTCGCTGCTCGTAATAGACCAAACGCCCCCCTTCCTGTCCCCCTTCTTGGAACTCATAGATCGCGTAGACGAATCCCTGCGGCTGTTTCGCCTTGATCGGAAGGGCGGATACGAATTTAAGGGAGTGGGGCGTTCCTTCGAAGGCAACATAATCTCCCTCTGCCTTTTCGGTCTTTATTTTATACGGAACGCCGGATTTAATCTGCTGACAAACCAGCCTCGAGATCGTCCTCACCTTCTCGTACCCTTCCCTTGCGGATTCCCCTTTCTCCCACGCCGAGAGGCCGAGGCGAAAGGCCCCGGAGATAATGAGGAGGATAAGCCCGAGTATCGTCAAGGTGACCACCACCTCGAGTAAGGTAAACCCTGCCGTCGCCCTGGTGTTACTGTCTTTAGCTTTTCTTTTCATCCTCTCCCGGTTTGTTGACCTTATAGGATTCGATGGTCGCAGACCTCTCTTTGGACCCCGACTTCCAGAGGATATCGACCTTCACCTGGAAGAGCTCCACCGGCGGCTTGAAGTCTGAATCCTTTTCCACTGGAAGAAGATCCATTTTCTTCATACTCACCTGCCAACGATACGTATCATCATACTCCCCCTCGTCCGTTCCTTCTTCAATCTTCTGTTGCGAGATAATCTCCTCCAATTTCATGCGTGCAAAATTCATCGCCTTCGTATATTCTTCAGAGGTTCTCGCCAGCCGAAGTCCCCCGGAGAAGAGCTCGATGATCACTGTCAGTCCAATCCCCAGGATTGCCAAGGCAATCACGGTCTCAATCAGGGTAAACCCGGGCGTTGTAGAGGAACGCTTTCCATATCCTATCAAGTGTAGGACGAACCCTCGGTTTTTCATCATTCAAAGCCTTATATCTTTTGAACCGCCACGACCCCTGTTAAGAAGTCAACCTCGATCTTGTATCCCTGGCGATCCTGACTATCCAAAGTAATTGCCCCTCCGTTCGATCCACCGTTGGCGTAAAACTCAATGGTTGGAAAGTCGGAAGGGTATTGAGTCGACTCGACCTTAACCTCCTTGATGTGGACCCCCTTAGGAATCGCGTATGTCTTGGGGGGGATATCCTCTTCCTTTTTTTCACCCTCTCCTTGCTCTTCCGCTAACACCACGGGTTGAATCCTGACCTCATTCAGATCGGAATCAAAGAGGATATGATAAACTTTGCCTCGATTGATTGCTTCGCTTCGATAATAGCGCAGGATCGCTGAGACTTTTTTAGTAGTCGCCTTCAATTCGACCGTTGATGAGAAACGGGACAAGGAGGGCGTGACCAAGGCGATGCTCAGGCTGATAATCAATAAGACAACGATCACCTCAATCAATGTAAAGCCCTTGCATCTCATTTTGCAGCGTCCTTCGAAATGTCCTTCCAACTGACGACATCCTGATTTTCTCCGTCGCCTCCCTCCACGCCGTCTGCACCGTAGGAAATGAGATCGTAATCACCATGGTCCCCCGGACATTTGTAAACATAAGTCCTACCCCAAGGGTCATTCGGGAGTTCCTTGGGAAGATACGGACCCTGCCATCCGTTCACTCCGGAGGGTGCTTCGCGAAGAGCCTTCAGTCCCTCGTCGGTCGTGGGGTACCGACCTGTGTCAAGCCGAAAGCCATCGAGGGCTGTGCCGAATTGCTCAATTTGCATCTTTGCAGCCGTTTGCTTTGCGCCGCTAATCTTTTTCCAGAACTTAGGTACCACCAAGGCGGCCAGTAATCCGATAATCATGACCACCACCAATATTTCGAAGAATGTGAACCCGCCTTCTCTTCTCCTAATTTTCTTTTTCATGATGCCTCCTTCAAATGCGACCTAAAAAGAAATGTCAGTGATGCTGGAAATCGCAAGCAGGATGGAGAGGACAATGAACCCCACCACTGCGCCCATCACCAGAAGGATGAGAGGTTCTACGAGCGAGACGACCCGCTTCACTGCTGTTCGAACATTTTCCTCATACGTCTCAGCCACCTTGACCAGCATCTCATCGAGCCTTCCTGTCTCCTCGCCCACGCCGATCATGTGGATAGCGAGAGGCGGAAAGACCCCCGTTTCTTCCAATGACTTGGACATCCCTTTGCCTTCTCTCAATCGGTCGTGAACATTCGCGATCGACCTTGAAATGGCTTCATTTTGAGAAATCTCCTTGACCAGATTGAATGCCGGCAGGATGGAGACGCCGCTCTGGAGCAAGGTTCCGAGCGTCCTTGCAAACCGAGCCACCTCCACCTTTGTGATAAGATCTCCCACGGCAACCCATCTCAACTTGAATCGATCCCATTTCCACCTTCGCTCTTCGTCCTTTTTGTAAGTCTTCAGCCCGTAATAAGCCATGGCGATCATCCCCAGGACGACCCACCAGTATCCCCTTACAAATTGGCTGAATGAAAGAACGATCTGTGTCGGTAAAGGGATTGCCTGGCCCATGGCAGAGAAGATGTTGGCAAACCTTGGGATGACAAAAGTAACCAAGACGCTGATAGAGACCCCACTGACAAGCGCAAGAATAACCGGATAGATCAATACTGAAATAATCTGATCTTTGATCGCCTTCGTACTCTCAAGATATTGAGCCAACCGGGAGAGGATCGTTTCTAAGAAACCGCCTGATTCTCCGGCCTTGACCATGTTGATATAAAGTTTCGGAAAGATACGGGGATGGAACGCAAGCGCCTCGGCCAGAGAACTCCCTCCTTCGATTCGCTTCAACAAGTCTTTCACCGTCCCTCGCAATGTTTCGTTCTCTGTCAGGGTCCCCAGGATATTGAGACTCCGATCTATGGGTAATCCTGCCGAGACAAGCGTTGACAACTCCTGGGTAAATGTAAGGAGGTTTTTTGTCCCCACGCGCTTGGGCAAGAGGGAAGAGAAACGGAAGCCTGGGGTCTTCTCGTCGGCGGAGGTGATCCGAATTGGGATATAGCCCATCTGCTGAAGACCCCTAATAACGGCCTCTTCGTCCTTCCCGTCCATTGCCCCTTCCACGGTCTGTCCGCTCAGGGTAGTTGCTTTGTACAGGTATTCCACCATAATGCTAAAGGGTCTCTTCCTCCTGGGTGACGCGCAACACTTCGGGGATGGTCGTGATCCCCTGTTTCACCTTTAACCATCCGTCCTCTCTCAGCGTCCGCAGGCCGTTCTTTCTGGCCGCCTCCCTGATGATGTTCGAATCCTTCTTCCCCAGGATGAGCTTCTGGATATCGTCGGTGACCTTCAGAAATTCAAAGATCCCGGTCCGTCCCCAATACCCCGTGTTTGAGCATTTCTCGCAACCCCTCACCTGGGAAATCTTGAGGCCCCCCAGGTCGTCAGCAGTTAGTTTCATCTCTCTTAAAACGGCCGGCGAAGGCAAATAAGGCTCCTGGCAGTGAGGACAGGCGACCCTCACCAATCGTTGCGCCAATATGCCGATGACGGTGGAAGAGAGCAGATAGTCTTCCGTTCCCATATCAATCAGTCGCGTGATGGCGCTGGGAGCATCGTTCGTGTGGAGGGTCGTGAGGACGAGGTGCCCGGTCAGTGCGGAGTGAATGGCGATTTCGGCCGTCTCGGCATCCCGAATCTCACCGATGAGAATGACATCCGGATCTTGCCGCACAATCGACCGTAAGGCATTGGAAAAAGTAAGTCCGATCGCAGGCTTGACCTGGATCTGATTGATCCCCCTCAGTTGGTACTCCACGGGGTCCTCCACGGTGATAATTTTTTTGTCGGGGGAATTAATCTTTTCCAGCGCACAGTAGAGCGTCGTCGTCTTTCCGCTTCCGGTCGGACCAGTGACGAGAATGATTCCGTGAGGCCTCTGGATGAGGTCTGTGAACCCCGCCATCGTGTCTTCGAGGAAACCCACGGTCGCAATGTCCAGGACGATGCTGCTCTTGTCCAAAATCCGTAGGACAATGCTCTCCCCATGGATGGTTGGAATCGATGAAACCCTGAAGTCAATCTCCTTCCCTTTTACCCGGAGCATGATCCGTCCGTCCTGAGGAAGACGTCTTTCTGCGATATTCAATTTGGCCATAATCTTGACACGGGAAACGACGGCTGGCTGGAGCCTTTTGGGAGGAGATTCCACATCATGAAGGACTCCGTCAATTCGATACCGGACCCTGAACTGCTCCTCAAAAGGTTCGAAGTGGATATCACTCGCCCGCAGTTCAATCGCCCGGGTGATGATCAGGTTGACGAGACGGATCACAGGTCCTTCGGAAGCCATATCTCGGAGATGGTCGACATTCTCTTCATCCTCTCCCCGATATTCTGGGACAGTCTCGGTGTCCTCAATAATTTTCTCCATCGACGACCCACCCGCGCCATAAGACCGCTCGATCGCCCCTAAGATTTCGCTCTCCCGGCCTGCGAGCACATGAACCTCGTAGTTGGTCGCCAATCGGATGGCGTCGATCGTATAAAAGTCGAGGGGGTTGCTCATAATGACCGTCAACGTGTTATCCGTCAGGCGAGAGGGGATAAATTTCGACTCTTTCATAAACTGGACCGAGAGACGATCGAACAGAAAAGATTCCTTCGGAAAATCGTCCTGAAACGCGAAAGGGACTCCGAAAAATTCTTCCGCGACTGAGCGAAACTGTTCCGGATTGAGAAGCCCAGCATTGACCAGTTGCTCTTCAACAGAGAGATCCCCTGTCAGCTGATCCGGAGGCAAAACCTTTTCTAAATCCTCTTTCTGAATCAATCCCTTTTCAACCAAATAGTATGCAATCCGGATGCCTATATTCTCCATAGCCCTAACATTTTTCCCACATTTTACAGAATACCCCCACTTAATAGTATTAATTAGCATTTTTGTCACTTATTGGCAAATCTTTTTTGAGGGCGGTGAGGGGTCTCGTTCCCCGTAAAAACTGTGAAGCAACCCCCCCATTTATTGAGGGTGAATCCGTTCTGAGGGGATACGCCAAGCCGGTTTCTTTTCTATTGAAAAGACAAACATCTTATGCTAAGAATGAACTATGCCCAAGATGCACCTGCTTGCTTTCTTGATGGTATTTTGTCTCTTCTCCCCCAATCCCTCCTTTTGCTTTGAAGGAAAGGGCCAAGATTGTTCCAAATGTCATACCCTAAGCAACGATGAGGCCAGAGATCTCCTCAAAGAAGCTATCCCGGATATAAAAATAGTCAGTGTGGAATTAGCCCCGCCCCAAGGATTCTGGGAGGTATACTTAGAGGCAGGTGGCAGAAAAGGATTGATCTACGTGGATTTTGCAAAAAAGCATTTCTTCGTTGGATCATTGATATCCATAAAGGAAAGAAAAAATCTAACCCAGGAAAGGTTCACAGAGCTCAGCAAGGTCGACGTATCGCAGATTCCCCTCAAAGATGCCCTTGTCCTGGGTGATCAAAAGGCCAGGATAAAGGTTATTTCCTTCAGCGACCCCGACTGACCGTACTGCGCCAAACTTCATCAGGAGATGAAGAAGGTTGTTGAAGAGAGGAAAGATATCGCCTTTTATATAAAGCTTTTTCCGCTGAAGATTCATCCTGAGGCCTACGAAAAGTCAAAGGCTATTGCCTGTGAGCATTCTTTGGCACTTCTTGAGGATGCTTTTGAGAAGAAAACGCTGCCCAAGCCTAAATGCGAAACGCCAGTTATCGATGAAAATATTAGGCTGGCTGAAAAACTGGGGATCTCGAGTGCCCCTGTCTTAATCCTACCTGACGGGAGAGTTGTTCAGGGATACAAAGACGCTAAGGCCCTAATCAACCTCGTTGGCAACTGACCACTGGTCCAAAACCAGATTCGAATCTTCCAAATTCTCCAATCGACCCAAGATCTTAGACATCTGCATATGATGGTAAACTTTTCTTCTTGACAAATTATTCTTATGTTGATATTTAATATGGACTTTCCACTAAATTCTAAGAACAGGTTTTGCTTTCTTATTAGAGAGGCCGGATTCTATTTTTCCGAAATACACCTAATAGAATTTCAAGACTGAAATGAGTCTCTTCTTCTGTAAAGAATTTTGGAACTATTTTAGGGATGACACACGCATCTCGGGTGTAGTCTTTTAGGGGGTAGAAAAAAAGAAAGGAGGAAGGACAAATGAACAAATTAGGCAAAGGGATGATTATCTCGGTAATTGTTTTCTTATTCGCAATGTCGCCCTGGGCAGTCGTTTCTGCGCAGGAGATTAAGATCGGCGTGATCGGCCCGATGAAATTCGTGCAGGGCATTGGTCAGTGGAACGGGGCAACCATGGCCGCCGAGGAGATTAATGCCAAGGGGGGCATACAGGTTGGCAACAAAAAGATGAAAATCAAGCTGGTTCAAGCAGATTCCAACGAGTTCCTGAATGTCACGGATGCCACCAACGCCATGGAGCGTTTAATGACCCAGGACAAGGTGGATCTTGTTGTCGGCGGTTTCCGGAGCGAGGCTGTCCTTGCCATGCAAGACATTGCAATGGACCACAAAAAGATCTTTATCGGCATCGGGGCTGCTCATCCTGAGCTTTGCGAGCGGGTGGCCAAGAACTACAACACCTATAAATATTGGTTCCGGGGCTCCCCTTTCAATTCCACATACCTTGTCAGAACGGCCTTCATCCATTTGGGCACTGTTGGAGCCGTTATGAAGCAATCGTTGAACATACCCATGATAAAGGTGGCTATCGTCATGGAAAAGGCCATGTGGGCGGATCCGATGATCCCAGCGGCCCAAGGCGCCATCCCTAAGATGGGCATGGAGATAGCAGGCGTTTGGAGACCCTCTCCGGTGGCCACGGACGTCACAGCGGAGTTATCGGCCATACAGAGTTCAGGGGCCCAAATCATTTTCGAAATCTTTTCTTCCTCGGTAGGTATTCCCTTTTCCAGACAGGCAGGCGAACTCAAGATCCCGGCCTTTCAGGTCGGCATCAATGTGGAGGCCCAGAAGGAGGGCTTCTGGCAGGCCACTCAGGGCATGGGCAACTATGTGATGACCTCGGATACCTATGCCCGCGGGGTTGAGTACAATGAACTCACAAAGCCGTTTGTGGATGGCTACATAAAAAGATTCCGCGAGGTCCCTACTTACACCGCGGATACCTACACCGCTATTGTCTACGGGCTTGCGCCGGTCATCGAACAGGCCGGGACCCTCGATTCCGATAAGCTGGTGTCCATCTTGGAGGAGCGTGTGTACAAGATCCCTGCCGGCACAGTAAAATATATGAAAAATGCCGAAGGAAAGCCTCTCCACGACCTAACATGGGGACCAGGATTCACGACCGGCATTGCCACCCAATGGCAGGATGGCAAGATAATGGGTGTCTGGCCCTATAAGTGGAAGCTGACCCCGGAGTCGCCTGAGGTTACTTACAAGGGAGTCGTTCCAATAAAGCTACCTCCCTGGATGATCGAGAAGTACAAGAAATAAGGGCCTTGGAATTCATACGATGAACGATGAACAATGGACAATGAACTGTTCATTGTTCATCGTTTAACGTTCGTCGTCCCAAGGAACGGGCATCGTTGCCCTTACCGTGTGACGAAGTTCTTATCTTCCTGGGAATGAGATAAGATGAATCTCATTATAAACATTATCATAGGCGGCCTGATCAGTGGGAGTACATTTGCCCTTCTCGCTATCGGGTTTTCACTTATCTTCGGCGTAGCCCGTATCGTAAACTTCGCTCACACCGCCTTTTACATGTTGGCCGCCTACTGCATCTATGTCGCGGCCCAATTGATGGGCCTTCATCCCATTTGGGGGATGCTTGCGGCCATCGTTCTGGTCGCCCTGTTGGGCATGATTTCCTACAAGGCCCTCATCAACCCTATCCGAGAGCATGAAGGTGCCGTACTGATAGCCACCATCGCCCTGGCTATGATCTTTCAGGAGGTTATGTCTCTGATCTTTACGGGCACCTATTTGAGTGTCCCCGCACTGATCGGCGGCTATTTTAAACTCTTGGGGGTGAAGGTCTTTTACCAACAGCTCCTGACCTTCTGCGCGGCCTTGCTCGTGATGGTGGTGCTGTGGGTTCTTCTGATGAAGACCAAACTGGGCTTGGCCATCCGGTCCACTGCTCAAGACAGGGAAGTGGCCAACCTCATGGGGATCAACGAGGCTCGCGTGGCCATGATGACTATGGGGCTCTCCGTTGGGTTAGCCGCCTTCACAGGCGCCATCGTCGTACCCCTCACCGTACTTGAACCGCAGATGTGGGGGGGCCCGCTGGTCATGATGATGGCTGTCGTCGTATTAGGCGGGCTTGGCAGTATCAAGGGCAGCTTCATTGCGGCATACATTCTGGGCTTTGCAGAAGCATTGGTAGTCTTTCTTGCTCCCATGGGCGCCTACCTGAAGGGCTCAGTCGCCCTCTCCATCATGATCTTGGTTTTACTCATACGACCGGAAGGCCTCTTTGGCGTGTACTTCGAGGAAGAAAGGTAGCTATGCGCCTCATCTTTTTTTATCTGGGAAAACTGTTCACCATAATCAAGAACGAAGTGCTTGTACTTCCATCACGTGTCGCTGTCGGCCTCTTTTTTCTCTTCATGCTCCTCTTGCCATTATTTACCAAGGATATCTACCTTCTGCGTATCTTTACTCTTACCAGTATCTTTGCCATATTCGCTGCGAGTTGGGATCTGCTTTCCGGCTTTACCGGCCAAATGAATTTCGGGCATGCCCTCTTCTTTGGGGTGGGAGCCTACGGCGCAGCTTTGCTCAATCTGCATGCGAGTATCCCTCCATGGGCCAGCGTTCCCCTTGGCGCGTTATGTGCAGTTTTGGCAGGCCTTATCATAGGGATACCATGCCTCAGGCTCAGAGGTACGTATCTGGCCCTGACCACCCTTGCCTTCCCCATCATCCTGACAGGGCTCATTTTTGCATTTCCCAGCTTCACGGGCGGAGAACTGGGGATCTCAGGAATTGTTCGACTGACACAGTCTCGGGTCGGCGATTATTACACCGTAGCGGTACTGATGCTCGGCCTTTGCACCGTCATGTGGAAGATAACCGACTCCAATATTGGCATTATTTTCCATGCCATCCGCGAGGATGAAGTGGCTGTCAGGGCTTCCGGCGTCAACACGACGCGCTATAAACTTTTGGCCTTCAGCCTCAGCGGTTTTTTTGCCGGGATCTCCGGCGGGCTATATGCTCATTTTATGAGGATCGCAGGCCCCTCAACCCTCGACTTGTTCTTGTCTTTCTCGGTGGTCATCTATGCTATCTTCGGCGGGGTTGTGACCATCTATGGTCCGGTCGGAGCGGTATTCGTCCTTTTTCCCTTACTGGAGTTTTTACGCGTCGTGCAAAACTATCGAACATTGATGTTCGCAGTGGTGGTGTTGCTGATTCTTCTCTATATGCCGGACGGGCTTTTTGCTTGGCTTAGGGATAAGATAGAAAAGGAATGTCCGCGATGCAAAATCAGAAATATCGCCACGCGTCATACGTGCCGCGTGTGCACAGCACCGTTGGACTAAGATAATAAAAAAGTGAGGGGAAGGAAATGAACGCAAAAGAAATCTATGCTTCAAAACCCTGGTTGAAACACTATCCGGAGGGCGTCCCTCATACCGTGGACGTCCCAGACGTATCTGTTTCCGACCTCTTTAATCAGGTAGCGGAAAAATACGGCAAGAAACCCGCACTGATTTTCTACGGGAAAGAGATCAGTTATACAAAACTAAAAGAGCTGATCGACCGCTTTGCCACAGCCCTGGCGGATTTAGGAGTGAAGAAAGGGGACACAGTGGCCCTCTACCTTCTGAATTGCCCGCAGTATATCGTTGCCTACTTTGCGGCGTTGAGAATCGGCGCGAAGGTGACCCCCATCAGCCCTGTTTACACCAGTCATGAAATCAGGCATCAGCTCCAGGACAGCGATGCGACGACGATGATCTGCCAGGACATCCTCTACGATAATGTGGAGAAAACCGGCATCGCCCTGAAGCACATCATCCTCACCGGTATTCTTGAATACCTGCCCACGCTCAAGAAGGTTTTGGGTAAGGGGATGCTGGGAAAGGACTATGCGGACCTGCAGGTTCCCACCCCCGAGCACAGGGCTCAGGCCGGTCTCCTTGATTTTCAGGAACTCATCAAGAAGTATCCGCCCAACCCCCCGCAGGTAAACATCGACCCGAAAAAGGACATCGCCATCCTTCCCTATACAGGCGGCACCACGGGTCTTCCCAAAGCAGCTGTGCTTAACCACTACAACATGGTAGCCCTGTACGCTCAGGGAAAAGCGTTCTGGCCCTTCCTTGAGGAAGGCAAAGAAATGGTCATGGCCTTTTTGCCCTTTTTCCATATTTACGGTCAGGTGGTCGTGATGCTCGCGAGTCTTTGCAGGGGCTTCACGATGGTTCTCTTTACCACACCTGACATCGATGATATCATATCGGCCATGGAAAGGTATAAGGCATCCACGTTTAACGGTGTCCCTACCATGTTCGAATACCTCAAAGAATATGAAAAAACAGGCAGGGTCAATTGGAAAAAGCTTAAGTTGATCGCGTGTGGTGCGGATACACTTCATGAATCGACGATTGAAGCATGGGAGAGAAGAACGGGGTCGCAGATCTATGAGGGGTATGGGATGACTGAAACCACTGGCGTGAGCCATGGCAATCCTTATCTCAGACCCAAAAAGGCCTCTTTCGGAGTGCCCATACCCGGCGTGAAGGCTGCGATTGTCGAATACGAAGGAACCAATTACCTGCCCGTAGGCGAGGTTGGAGAAATGATTCTGAGCGGGCCGAACATCATGCAAGCCTACTGGAAAAGGGAGGAGGAAACCCGCCAGTCGTTAATCGATATTGACGGAGAGAAATGGCTTCGGACCGGAGATATTGTCAGCATGGATGAGGAAGGTTATTTCCACTTTTTCGACCGCAAAAGGGATCTCATCAAGTACAAGGGATATTCGGTCTTCGCGAGGCATGTCGAAGAGGTCCTTTTCCAGCATCCTCAGATCAAGGCCGCTGGCGTCGTGGGAGTGCCCGATCCGAAGGTGGGCCATCTCATCAAGGCCTATGTGGTTCTGGAAAGCGAAGCCAGGGGCAAAATTTCTGAGGAGGAGATTATTGAGTTTTGCAAGAAGAATCTTGCCCATTACAAAGTCCCCAAGATTATCGAATTCAGGGGGGAGCTTCCGAAGACGGACGTGGGAAAAGTTTCGCGCAGGGAGTTGAGAGAAGAAAGCGAAGGCTGATATGGCTCCATCCTTCCTTGAAATTAAAGGGATCACCAAAAGCTTCGGCGGCCTTCAGGCGGTCAACGACGTCAGCTTTTCCATGGAAAGGGATCAGATCCTGGGTCTGATCGGTCCGAACGGCGCAGGCAAGACCACACTGCTAAGGCTCATCACCGGCATCCTGAAACCGGACACCGGAAGCGTCCGTTTCATGGGGAAGGAGCTCGTAGGACGCAAGACGTGGAGCATCGTCAATATGGGCATCGCCTGCACCTTCCAGAACATGAGACCCTTCCGCCGGATCCCCATCATCGCCAACGTCATGGTTTCCTGCATGAGCCCGCGTGCCATGAAGAGTGGAGAATGGGTCAAGCGGTTGGAGGCAAAGGCGATGGATGCATTGGAATTCGCCGGTATCTCCGACATGGCGCGGGAAAAAGCCTCTGTGCTTTCACAGGGCGATCTAAAAAGACTCGAAGTGGCGCGGGCCGTGGCCACGGAGCCCGAATTGCTACTTTTGGATGAGCCTTTCGGGGGTCTGAGCCCTGCGGAGACTGAGCTCATGGCCAAATCCATCAAACGTTTGCACAAGGGTGGCCGTTTCGGCCGGTTGCACAGCGAAGGACCCGCCATGATCATCGTCGAACATCAGCTTCAATGGTTGATGAAGATCGTGGATCGTATTATCGTCTTAAATTTTGGAAATCTCATTGCCGACGGATCGCCCGATGAAATCACGAAGAATCCTCAAGTGGTTGAGGCCTACCTTGGCGGAGGAGGGATTTAGACTTGCTGCTTGAAGTTGCCAATTTATCGGTTTGGTATGACAAGGCCATGCTCATTAACAATTTGAGCATGGGGGTAGATACGGGTGAGCTGGTCAGCCTCGTGGGTCCCAATGGGGCCGGCAAATCGACTTTGCTTAGAGCCATCACCGGATTGGTAGCCTGGGAGAGGGAGCTGACTCGCAGGTCAACCCATGGCGAAGTTAAGCTGGAGGGGACGGTCACCTTTGATGGAGAGCGAATCGATCAGGTACCTGCCCATGAAATCGTTAAGCGGGGTCTAATCCTTTGCCCGGAGAGGCGAAGGCCATTCCGAGAAATGACGGTGATCGATAATCTGATGGTTGGGTCATATCTTTCAAAGGACAAGGACGAAGCTCAGAATAATTTGGATAAAGTCTATGAATTGTTTCCGGTGTTAAAGAATCGAACAAAACAGATTTCCGGGACGCTCTCCGGCGGGGAGCAGCAAATGCTCGCCGTCGGCAGGGCATTAATGTCTAAGCCTAAACTGTTGTGCATTGACGAGCCCTCAACGGGACTTGCGCCCATTTTGCGAGCAGAGGTTTTTCAGAAGATCGGAGACATCAGTAAGTTGGGTATCACCGTTTTGCTCGTCGAGCAGGATGTGAGCACGGTCTTCAAAATGACTTCCCGCAACTATGTCCTCTCTTCCGGGAAAATCATCGCCCAAGGAACCGGCGAGCAATTGCTTCAAGACGAGGTGGTTCGTAAGACGTACTTGGGGCTTTAGCGGGCCGGCGTCCGACAAAGCGATTGGGACAGCCGAACATCTTTCCATACTCCTTCATGATTATCTTTTCGTCCCTTGACAAGCGATCAGGAATCAGGATACTTGGGTTATTAATGGCCGAGAGAGAAACTGCTTTTCTGCCCGGCACCAGGCAGGGACTTGGTCTCGCAATGACGATGAAGGGTGATGTTTAATGGACGAGCACATAAACGAAATGATAGGCAATCTTAAGTCTTATCTCGAATATCTCAAAGGAATGGGCATTGCCTTCTTGCCCACTTCGGAAGGCGACTCTGAAAAAGCAACTCGAACAGCGATCCTAACGTTGGCAGAGGTGCGAAAAGAGCTGGGAGATTGTAAGAGATGCAAGCTTCATCGGGCAAGACGGACGATTGTGTTCGGCGAGGGCAATGAAAAAGCAAGCTTGATGGTTATCGGCGAAGGCCCTGGATATGATGAAGACGTCCAGGGAAGACCTTTCGTTGGGAAGGCTGGACAACTGTTGACAAAAATCCTTCAATCGATCAACCTTACGAGAGAAGAAGTTTACATTACCAACATCGTCAAGTGCCGGCCCCCGCAAAATCGAAATCCAGAGCCTGATGAGATCCAGAGCTGCAACCCCTTTTTGATGAAGCAGATCGCCGTAATTCAACCCAGAATCATCTGTGCTTTGGGGGCTTTTTCGGCCCAGACTCTGCTTAAGACCGACACGAAGATCACAGCCCTTCGCGGGAAGCTCTTCGATCTCGAAGGAATCAAGGTCATCCCGACCTATCATCCTGCCTTTCTTTTGAGGAATCCTGAGCGAAAGAGAGAGGTGTGGGAAGATATGAAAAAAATTGCCGAACTGATGCAAACGCGATAGGTAACCCCCTTTATCCCCCCTTGATCCTACTTAATCTGTAAGACAGAGCTTAGATCATACCCTTTCTCGTTCAATACATCGATGACTGCAGAAGCCATGTCTCTCATCAAAAGCTCCCAAATGGAAAGTCTCTTTTTGGGATAGATAACGTTCGGCTTACCCAAGATTCCTACCATCTTGGCCGTAATCTCGATCGTATCCTGAAGATTTCCCATCTGGTCGACCAGACCCAAATTCTTCGCCTGTTCCCCTGTCAGGATTCGACCATCGGCGATCTCAGCCACCTTCGTTCGATCCAGTTTCCTACCATCCGCCACGGCCTGAATGAATTGCTGATGGACATTGTCAAGCACTTCCTGCATGATTTTTTTCTCTTCCGGGGTCATCTCGCGGAAAGGAGAGCCAATATCTTTATGCTCCCCGCTCTTGAGCACCACTCCCTTGATTCCGATTTTTTTGAGAAGCTCTTCAAAATTTGAGAACTGCATGATCACACCGATCGAACCGGTGATTGTCCCAGGATTGGCCACGATGAGATCAGAGGCACTGGCGATATAATAGCCTCCGGACGCGGCCACAGACCCCATGGAAGTCACCACTTTTTTCTTTGGCCTGATCTTCATTACCTCCCGGTAGATCTCTTGCGACGGGCCCACGCCCCCCCCCGGAGAATCGATCCTCAGGATGATGGCCTTGACGTCTTTGTCGTCAACGTATTGCTGGAGCTCTTCAATGATTCCAGAGGATTGGGAGATCACTCCTTTCACCTCCACAATGGCAATCTTATCTCCAAAGGCCAGTCGGCTCGATTTCCCCCCCGAATAGCGTCCAATAAGGGAGAGAATACCGAAGAAGAAAATGAGAAGTGCTGCAATGACACCCAAACCAATGAAGATTCGTTTTCGTTTCATGGGTCCCTCCCGATTCATTCGAAAATGACGTAATTCGTGCTCGTCATTCGTGACTCGTCTCCGTGTTCAAGAACCTTGCCTTTCAGCAACACCAACCACCATTACCCATCACTAAATGTTTTAAAAGGGCGATATTCGGATCGTTTCAAAAGGAGCCAGTTGGAAGATCCGAATGCGTTTCATCTTAACCAATTCGAGGATAGCCAGCAAGGTGATGACAACGACCCTCCTCGAAGCCTTTTCGGGAAAGAGACGATGGAAGGCCATGCTCCGATTTTCCCTTTCGAGCAGTGTCAGTATTTCTTGAATTTTATCCTCAACGCTGATGTGTTCTAAGACAACTTGATGGAAGGTCTCCGGTTTGACCCTCCCGAGAACCTTCCGGAAGGCTTCGAGGAGCTCAAAAAGATTCACCTCGATTCTTTCTTCCTCGGGCTCCGGCTCGGGCTCTTGGGCCACCAGTCGGATGAAGACGTCGCGGTCCAACAACGGCCTTTTCTCGAGTTCCACCGCTGCCTGTTTATACTTCTGATACTCCAAAAGCCTCCGGAGCAGTTCCGCCCTTGGATCTTCCTCTTCCTCCTCTTCCCCCTCTAAAGATTTTGGGAGCAGCAGCTTCGACTTGATATGGAGAAGCGTGGATGCCATCAGGAGGTACTCCCCGGCAATATCCAAGTTGAGGACCTTCATCAATTGAAGATACTCTAAATACTGCTCCGTGATGAGGGCGATGGGGATATTGAAGATATCCAGCTCGTTCTTCTGAATGAGATGAAGCAACAGGTCGAGGGGCCCCTCAAACCCCTCTAATCGGAAGGTATAATCGTCTCTTCCCTCTGGGTGTAAAGCGTCTTCAGCCATTATTCCATCCCCTGGACCTTCGAGATATACTCCATCTCGTCCTGACGGGTGATTACCTGTTTGTCCAATCTTGCCTTGAGCAACCCGGCCAAGGCCCTTTTGATCAAAGGGCCCGATTTCATTCCCATCTGGATCAAATCCCTTCCTCTTAAGAGAGGTTTTGTGTCCTTCAATTGCGTGAAATACGTCGAGATATAACGGCGTGTCGCCACCTGGGTGGTCTTGGCCATCATAAAGAGTTTCGATTCGGTAGAAAGAGGATCAAGGACGTCATAAATTTCTGACGGCTTCGGTTGTCGCTCTGTTTGGATCCAAGAGAGAATTTGCAGAAGCGTTTGATCCGCCTGACCCTTTCCTTCAAGCACCTTCTTTCTAACCTTTTCATTCATGGCCAATCTTTGACAGAGCGCTTCTCTCTCTCCTTCTTTCAGGGAATCGATGAGCCCGTAAAAATAGATCAGCCAGCGTTCGTATCGCTGCTCCAGGAAAAGGAGGTCGAACCAAGAGATGACATGGCGGACTTGTTCAAAAAGAGCTTCCCCGTGCTCGTCAAACTTAAGTGCAGGGTGGAGAAAATGAAAGAGATTGAAATCCCTCATCCGTTTCAGAGCGGGGAGAGGGTCTTCTTCCTGAAGGATGAGGATGATCTCGGAGAGAACGCGTCCCCCTGAGAGACGTTCCAAGAAGCCCACCTTGACGGCGTTTTTCAACAGATTCTGAGTATGTTTTCCGATCTGGAATCCAAAACGCTGCTCAAAACGGATTGCCCGAAAGACCCGGGTGGGATCTTCGACGAACGAGAGATTGTGAAGGACCCGGATCACTTTTTCCTTGATATCCCTCACCCCCCCGAAAAAATCGATCAGTTCTCCGAACGATCTTGGGTTGAGCTGAATGGCCAGGGTATTAACGGTGAAGTCCCTCCGGTAGAGGTCCGTCTTGATCGAGGCCCTTTCCACGGTGGGAAGGGCTGCGGGAGAATCATAAAACTCCCAGCGAGCGGTAGCCACATCAACTTTCGACCCGTCAGGAAGGAGAATGATCGCTGTCCCGAATTTCTTATGCGTTCGAATTCGGCAGGGGTACTTCTTTTCAAATGCTTCAGCCATCCGGATTCCATCCCCCTCCACCACAATGTCCACATCGAAATTTTCCACTTTCAATAAAATATCCCTGACAAACCCACCGACGGCGTAGACGGAGTACCCCAGCTCATCCCCCACCTTGCCAAATTCCATCAACAGGTCGTAGAGGGGTCCGGGAAAGCGTTCTTCCATCAATTTGGAGAGCATCCTCTTGCGACCGTAGAGGGGCTGACTCTCAAAGGCGGAAGTCCCCGTTTCCGATTTCATCATCTCCTCTTGGAGGATTCGCATAATCTCGGCGGCAGAAATCGTTCCCACCAATCGATCCTTTTCGATGACAGGAAGAAGATTCTGGCTTTGTCCGATGATGATGGCCTGGACGCGGGAGAAAGGAGTCTCAGGGGAGACGACTGAAAACTCGGTCGTCATGTATTCCTTCACCAGAAAGCTTCTTAAACCATGATACACAGCCTTCTCCACGACCTGCTTGGAGATCAAGCCAATCACTTTTCCATCCTGTAGAACAGGAAGGACAGCCGCGTTATACCGGGTCATTATTTCCCCGGCTTCCTCCAGGGTTCGTTCCATCTCAATGGTCTTCACAGGGTAGACCATGACATCCCTGGCCACCTTTTTGGGTCTGACCATCTCTTTTAGCGCTTTGATCAACCGGTCATGGGCCTCTACGAGGGCCATTCCTTTCGCCGTCGCGGAGGCTGCGGTGGGATGCCCCCCTCCTCCGAATTCGCCGGCAATTTCTGAAACGTTCACCTCTTCGAGGCGACTCCTCCCGATCAAGTAGATGCGGTCCTCCATCCTGACCAGGACGAAGAGGGCGTCCAGGTTTTCCATATCCTTCAACTTATGGACCAGGACGGCAATATCGCCCACATACCGATCCACAGAAGCCTGGGCAATGACGACGTCGATCCCGTGAAAGTTGTACCGGGCAGCGGATTGGATCAAATCATTCAACAAGAAGACCTGTTCTGCCGTCAGTTCCTTGGTGATCAGATTCGCCAGGACGCTCAGGTTTGCTCCCTTCCTGACCAGGTACCCAGCGGCTTTGAAATCCTCTTCTCTGGTTGAGGGAAAGGTCAAGTTCCCGGTATCTTCATAAATCCCCAGCATCATCACCGTGGCTTCATCGCGTGTGATCTCGATTTCCTTCTCTTGAAGGATATCGAGAAGAAGGGTTACCGTTGCCCCTACCTCCGAGATCACCTCCAGGGACCCGTGAAGGTCCTCGGAGGAGGGAGGGTGATGGTCATAGATGTGAATGTCTAAGTCGGGTTTGGAAAGAATCTCTGAAAACTTCCCGATCCGGCTGGTTTGACGAGTGTCGACCAAAATCAATCGCTTCACTTCCTGGAGATCAATATTCTTGATCCGCTCCACTTCGAAGGCATAGACGGCGGAATGGATGAAGAAATCGCGAAGGCTTCTCTCTTGGGAGCCGGGAAAGACCAAGACCGCTTGAGGATAAAGCTTCTTGGCGGCCAGCATGGAAGCCAGCGAATCAAAATCGGCATTGGTATGGGTGGTGATCACTTCCATAACGACATTGAATTAAGAGTTATGAATTATGAGTTATGAGTTTAAAGAATTTAATTCTTAATTCTAAACTCTAAACTCCAAACTCTTAACTGATAATTTTTAGCCTCTCGGGTGGTACTGTTTATGGATTTTCTTTAACCTCTCTCCGGCCACATGCGTATAAATCTGGGTGGTCGAAATGTCCACATGACCAAGCATCATCTGCACGGAACGGAGATCCGCCCCCCTCTCCAAGAGATGGCTCGCAAAGGAGTGACGAAGGAGGTGAGGGGTGATCCTTTTTCGAAGGCCGGCTCTTCGCGCATAATCTTTGAGGCTCTTCCAGAATCGCTGCCGGCTCATCCCCTTCCCCGAGCGGTTGACAAAAAGCGATGGGCTCTCTTTCCCCTTCGATAGGGATCCGCGGGCGGTCTTTAGATAAACGCCGACCCACTTCAATGCTTCGCTTCCAAGCGGAATAATCCTCTCCTTCGAACCTTTCCCGTAGACGAGGACATATCCTCCTTCGAGGTTAACCTGATGCGTTGGAAGCTGAGTCAGCTCGGAAACCCTCATCCCTGTGGCGTAAAGCACCTCCAACATTGCCCTGTCTCTAATCCCAAGAGGAGTCTGAAGATCAGGCTGTTCAAGAATTTCCTCGATCTCCTTCAACGTCAAGATCTCTGGAAGCGTTCTGGCCACCTTGGGGGATTCCAAATTCTCGACGGGATTGGACTCCAGAATGCCTTCTTGAATCAAAAATCGGAAAAAGGTACGAATGGCGACCAGGTCTCTTGCAATACTCTTTGCGTTAAGGTTCTTTCTTCTCAGGGCAAGGAGAAAGCCCCTGATATGGAATTTGCCAATCTCGCGGATGTCCTGGACCCCGTTTTCCCTCAGGTGTCTCAAGAACCGAGTCAAACCATGGCTGTAGGCATCGATGGTATTTCTGGAAAGGCCCTTTTCAACGATCAGGTAATGAAGAAACTGGTCCAATAATTGATCCATGCCTATTTCCTAATCGCCCTCACCTATTCCCCCCCCCGGGGAAAATGATTCCTTTCTGTTGGAGAATCCAGGGATGTCGGGGGACAGGCGGCCGGCTGAGGAAGCTTTAGAGCGGAACCTATTATCGTATAAGTTAGTACGCATATATTTCATAAAGGCATCATTCCAATCGCAAGAATAACTAACCATATCTTTCAAAAATCCGCAATTCTAAAGGTTCCGAAGCTGGCCACCGGTCCCCTATTCCCACGACAATACAATCTCCCTGGTATTCCAGGAGCCAAATAAAAAGCAGAGGTGACGGTTGCCTCTGCTTTTTTTGCTCAAATCATTGTGTGCACTCTCCCCTTAGAGCCCTGTGTGACCAAATCCCCCTCCCTGCCTCTGGGTCGCCGGGAGGTCATCCACTTCTTCCAAGGTCGCACGATGAACTTCAGAGATCACCATCTGAGCGATTCTCTCCCCGTGACGGATGGTATACGGCTCTTTTCCGAAATTGATCAGAAGGACGCCGATCTCGCCGCGATAATCGGAGTCGATCGTTCCCGGTCCGTTGACAAGCCCAATCCCATTCTGAATGGCCAACCCACTGCGGGGTCGGACCTGGCCTTCGTACCCCTCGGGGATGGCTACGGCAATCCCTGTGGGAATGATTTTTCTCTCCCCTGGTTCCAGGGTGATTTCCTTTTCGAGGGAGGCGAAGAGGTCCATTCCTGAGGCACCTGGGGTCATGTACTGGGGGAGGGGCGCGCAAGGGGATTTTCTCAAACGCTTGAAGTAGATTTTCATCGTTGAGTCCCCGCCTTCGGAGCAGGTTGGTTCCGCTTTTTGCCCTCCCAGCGGATCTGATCTAAATCATCCCCGTTCATCGGGCCCAGGACGGTCAAGCAAAAAAAGCGTTCGTCGAAGATATCGCGCGCCAAACGTTGAACGGTTTCTTCCTCCACCTGATCAATGCCTTTGAGGATCATTCCGACAGGGAGGTAGGTCTTGAAATAGATCTCATTCTTCGCCAGGCGGGTCATCAGATTGTCAGAGCTCTCGAGGCTGAGAAGGAGGTTTCCTTTCAACTGCTCTTTTGCAGTTTCTAATTCTTCGTGTTTTAAGGGTTCGTTCTTGAGGCGATCGAACTCTTTGAGAACCAGCTCGATGACCTCCCGAAAAGAACTCTCGTTCGTCCCCGCATAAACGACCACCAGCCCTGTGTCGATGTAGGTGGGAAGATAAGAGTATACGGAATAGGCCAGGCCGCGATTCTCACGGATCTCTTGAAAAAGTCTTGAGCTCATTCCCCCGCCCAGAATCGTGTTCAAGACGTATGAGGTGAACCGGAGGGAATGGTTGTACGGAAGCCCCCGAGTGCCGAGGCAAAAGTGAACCTGCTCCAGGTCGCGCTTCAAGCTATGGGTCGCGGCGTTGGGATCGGGTTTGCTCCTTTCCGTCGGTTTAGCGGATTTTGGAATCTGACCGAATGTCGCATCGATCTGGTGAACCACCTCCTGGTGTTTTAGATTCCCGGCCGCGCAGACGATAATCCGGTCAGGTGGGTAGTTCTCTTTAAAAAAATGATAAAGTTTGTCCCGGTCGAAGGATTGAACAAGCTCTGATGTCCCATAAATCGGAAAACCCAACGGGTGGTCTCGCCAGCAGGCCTGGTTGAAAAGATCGTGGATATAGTCGTCAGGGGTATCCTCGACCATTTTGATCTCCTGGAGGATCACCATCCTCTCCTTTTCGATATCCTTTCCACCCATGACGGAGTGGAGAAAAATGTCTGAAAGAAGATCGATGGCGAGAGCCAGGTTCTTGTCGATCACCTTTGCGTAAAAGCAGGTGTACTCTCTGCCCGTAAAGGCGTTCAGTGTTCCGCCGACGGAATCGATCTCCTTGGCGATCTCAAAAGCCGTCCTCTTTTCTGTTCCTTTGAAGAGAAGGTGTTCAATAAAATGGCAGATTCCGTTTTCATGGGGTTGTTCATCTCTCGACCCGGTGATCACCCACACGCCAATGGACACCGACCTGAGATAAGGAATTTCTTCCGTAATCACTCGAATGCCATTATCGAGAGTGGTCTTCTGGTAGCCAGAACCCGTATCAATCCATGACGGATTGACGGAGGCTTGTATCTTCTTCGTGTCGGCTTCCATTCCTTCTTATTCCCTTCGCTCCTCTTTACTCTTTTCCCCTGCACTCTGCTTTGTCTCTCTCAAGGCTGCCTTGCGACTCAGACGAATTCGTCCCTGCGGGTCGATATCGATCACCTTGACAAGTACCTCATCCCCTTCTTTCAGGATATCCGAAACCTCCTTCACATGGCCCTCCGCCAGCTGGGAAATGTGGACAAGGCCGTCGGTTCCCGGAAAAAGTTCGACAATCGCGCCAAACCCCAGAATCCGCACAACCTTCCCGTTATAAAGAGCGCCCACCTCGACCTCCTGTGTGAGCCTTTTGATCATGTAGATGGCCTTCTCGATGGACTCGTAATTCGGAGAGGCCAGCTTCACCAATCCCGAATCCTCTACGTCCACCTTGACACCCGTTTGGTCGACAATGGCTCGAATGTTCTTCCCACCCGGGCCGATGACATCCCGAATCTTCTCCTGCTTCACCTGGATGCTGACGATCCGAGGCGCGTGCCGCGAGAGATCTTTTCGGGGCTCTGAGATCGTCTCGTTCATCTTACTTAATATATGGAATCGGCCCTCCCTGGCCTGATCAAGAACTTTTTTCATGATCTCTTTCGAGATGCCCCGAACCTTGATATCCATCTGGATGGCTGTCACCCCTTCGGAAGTGCCCGCCACCTTGAAATCCATATCCCCCAAATGGTCTTCATCCCCGAGGATGTCTGAGAGAACAATACTCTCTCCCTCTTCCACGATAAGCCCCATGGCGATGCCGGCTACGGGAGCCTTAACCGGAACCCCTGCGTCCATAAGCGAGAGGCTTGATCCGCACACCGTGGCCATGGAGGACGACCCGTTTGATTCCAGCACCTCCGAGACGATTCGGATGGTATAGGGGAAATTTTCGTTAGAAGGAAGAACGGGCAAGATGGCTCTTTCGGCCAGGGCACCGTGTCCAATTTCCCTCCGGCTGGGCGACCTCAACGGGGAGACCTCTCCAGTAGAGAAAGGAGGAAAATTGTAGTGCAGCATAAAGGACTTGTAAGTTTCTCCGGTCAGGGAATTAATCTTCTGCTCGTCCTCAGAGGTTCCGAAAGTAACCACTGCCAGCACCTGAGTTTCTCCACGTGTGAAAAGGGCGGAGCCGTGCGTTCTGGGGAGGATTCCTGCCTCGCAGGTAATGGGGCGAATTTCCGAGAGCCCTCTTCCGTCGATTCTCTGCTTCTTTTCCAAAATCAATTTTCTCACCAGTTTGCGATAGACCTCTTCGAAGGCGACCCTGGCCATCTGCTGTGAAGGTTCGTCTTCGGCCCCGAGCTCCTGAAAGGTCGACTGAAGGATGTTTTCCAACCCTTCTCTTCGCTTCCCTTTCTCTGTAATCTGAACGGTCTCTTTCAGCTTCTCTTGAGCGACAGCGCTTACCTTCTCGTAAAGGGTCGTTTCCGGCCTTCGGAGCTCAAACTTCCGGAGGGTCACCCCCGCGGCCGATTTCATCTCTTCCTGGAGAGCAATGACCGGCTTCAAGGATCGATGCCCGAATAAAATCGCCTCCAGGATCTCCTCTTCCTTGACCTCCTTTGCGCTTCCTTCGACCATAATGATCGCATTCTCACTTCCCGCCACAAAGAGATCGATATCGCTCATCTCCAATTCTTCGTGAGTGGGGTTGAGGACGAACTCTCCGTCAATCCGGCCCACTTTCGCTCCCGCAATTGGACCGTCAAAGGGGATATCGGAGAGAGAGAGCGCGCCGGAGGCTCCGATCATTCCCAAGATGGAAGGATCATTGTCTAAGTCGGCAGAAAGAACGGTAGCGATGATCTGGACCTCATTTTGAAACCCTTTCGGGAAAAGAGGCCTCAGGGGTCGGTCAATAAAACGCGAGATCAGAGTTTCACGGTCGGTGGGTCTCCCTTCCCTTTTAAAGAAGCCCCCCGGGATCCTGCCGGCGGCATACGTCATTTCCAAATAGTTCACCGTGAGGGGGATGAAATCGAGGCCTTCTCGCTTCTTTTCGGATGCCACCGCCGTCACCAGGACGACCGTCTCTCCATATTGAACCATCACCGAACCATTTGCCTGTTTTGCCACTTTTCCGGTTTCGATGGAAAAAGGCCTTCCTCCAAAATCGATCTGTCGTTTCGAACTCATAGGAATCTCTTTACTCCTTTTCACTTAGAGCGTATTGTACTATTTCCGCAGACCCAACCTATCGATGACCGTTCGATATCGATCTACTTTATTTTCCTTTAGATAATTGAGCAGCCTCCGCCGCTGCCCGACCAATTTGAGAAGACCCCTGCGGGAGTGATGGTCTCGCTTGTGTACCTTAAAATGGTCCGTCAAGTATCGAATCCTTTCGCTGAGAAGAGCGATCTGAACTTCTGGAGAACCCGTGTCCCGCTCGTGGCTCTTGAACTGTTCGATGATCTCTTTTTTCTTCTCCTGAACGAGTGTCATGAAATTCCTCCTTATTAGAGTAACCGCGATTGCTTGTAGAATATCACTCCTGGGGCCGGAATACCCTTAACGGACGAAGGGCTACCCGTTCCGGATCTGCCCGCGGGATATCCGATCCTTTCACTTCTGATCTTAAGATCGCCACCAACCCCTCCTTCAGAGAAGACATCTTGAGCCACTCCCCTCTTTCGAAGGTTGGAAGGGACTGCGGAGATAGATCCTGGACTATCATCTCCTTTCCGAAGCGCACCTTCTTGACCAATCGTTCGTCCCCGATCACCTCGGGCAGATCGGGCAAGGCCGCACGCAAGGAAATCAGCCAAGGATGAAGGGCATCGGCCGTGGAGAGATTTGTCAACCTCTCCCAGGAAATCGCTTGTTCCAGAGTGAAAGGCCCGCTTCGCACCCTTCTCAGACGGAGGACGTGAGCCCCGCATCCTAACTTCCTTCCGATGTCTCTCCCCAGCGCGCGGATGTAAGTCCCCTTCGAGCAGGAAACGTTGAAACGCACAAGAGGCAGGTCAACCTCTTCCATTTGAATCCGGTAAATCTCTACTTCTCTCTCTTTTCGCTCGACCTCGATCCCCTTTCTCGCTAACCGGTAAAGAGGTTTCCCTTGCATTTTGACGGCTGAAAACATAGGAGGAGTCTGAAGTATCTTTCCGCGAAAGGTGTGGATAAGAGCCGTAATCTCCCCGGGGACGAGTCCCTCCCATTCCTGTCGCATGACCACTTGGCCGGTCCAATCGTCGGTGGCTGTCTCCTCCCCTAATCGGAGCGTTACCTGGTAGTCTTTTGGACCCCCCTCCAAAAAAGGAACCAGTTTGGTCCCCTCGTTCATAGCGACGGGCAGAACACCCGTGGCAAAAGGATCGAGGGTTCCGATGTGACCTGCCCTCTCCACCCCAAATCGATGCTTGATTTCCCTGACCACATCGAGGGAGGTGATCCCGTCAGGCTTATCCACGATGAGGAGACCGTCAATCCCCTTCTTCCCCATGGTCCTCCTTTTCCTGATGGAGGCTCTGGATCAACTCCTCCATATGAATCGCATACTCAATGGAAGGATCGAATTGAAACATAATGTCCGGCGTGTATCTCAGTCGGATACGGCGACCCAGTTCCTTCCGGACATATCCTTTGGCGCTCTCCAGACCCTTCATGGAGCTCTCCCTCTCTGCCTGGGTCCCCGCTACACTATAATAGACTCTCGCAAACCGGCAATCTTCAGAAACAGTCACCCTTGTGATCGTGACAAAGCCAATACGAGGATCTTTGACCGATTTCGCCAGCATTTGAGAGATTTCCTTTTGGATCAAATCCGCCACTTTTTCAGAACGTTTTCCTTCCATTCGACTCCGTTACACCGTAATGATTTCAATTTCCGAATGCACCATTTCAACAAGGTTCATTTCGTCGATAAAGTGAACCACTTTATCCAAGCTTGAATTGATATGTCGCCGATCATTGCCGACCGTGCAAAAGCCAATCTGTGCCCGCTGCCAAAGATCATTATCTCCGACCTCTGAAATCGATACGTTAAACCGATGTTTCACCCGATCGATCAATTTCCGGAGCACATGCCGCTTTCCCTTTAAAGAATGATTTTCCGGAATTCGAAGGTCGAGCTGGCAAATCCCAATTACCATCTGAGCCACAGACTCATCAAAAAAATCCTAAACCCTAAACTCGAAACCTTAAACTCTAATTAAACTCAAATTTCTAAAACGGAAAACTCAGAGCCCTATAACCGTTTGACTTTTTGATTTTGGACCTGTCTTGAATTTAGTGTTTAGAGTCAAGCCTTATGCCAGCCGGGTTTGAACTTCTTCAACCTCATAGGACTCAATGACATCCCCGAGTTTGATATCATTGAAATTTTCGATGCCGATCCCGCACTCGAGCCCCTGGCTGCAGTCCTTCATGTCATCTTTGAATCGCCTCAGCGAGGAGATCCGGCCGTCGTAGACGACGACATTGTCCCTCAGCAGTCTCGCATGAGATCCTCGGACCACTTTGCCGTCGACCACGAGACTGCCTGCAACGGTTCCCACTTTTCGGATATTGAAAACCTCTATCACTTGCGCCCTTCCGAGGACATGCTCCTTGTAAGTGGGTTCCAGTAATCCTTCCAAGGCGTTCTTAATATCGGTGATCGCATCGTAGATGATGGAATAAGTCCGGACGTCCACGTGCTCTTCCTCGGCCAGGGACTGGGCTTTCACACCCGCCCTCACATTAAACCCAATAATGATCGCATTGGAGGCCGATGCTAAATTCACATCCGTCTCTGTGATGCCGCCGACCGCGTCGTGAAGGACATTGACTTTCACCTGGTCCGTAGGGAACTTCTTCAATGCCTCTTTTACGGCCTCAATCGATCCCTGGACATCCGCCTTAATGACGACGTTCAGCTCCTTCACTTCCCCCTTTTTAATCTTATCATAAAGTTCTTCGAGCGACACCTTGCTCAACTTTGAAAGTTCCTTCGCGCGAATCTTTTCCTGCCGGTAGAGACTGATCTGCTTGGCCATCCTCTCTTCAGAAACGACAATGAACGGCTCTCCCGCCTCGGGAACATCGGTAAAACCCACCACTTCCACAGGGATAGAGGGAGGCGCCTCCCCTATCTTCTGCCCCTTGTCGTTTAGCATGGCTCTGACCCTGCCGTAGTGGGAGCCTGCGATAAAGGCATCTCCCGTATTCAGGGTTCCCTCTTGAACCAGAAGGGTGGCCACAGGCCCCCTCCCCTTGTCCAATTTGGACTCAATGATGACCCCTCGAGCAGATTTATCCGGATTGGCTCTTAACTCCAGCACCTCTGCCTGAAGAAGGATCAAATCCAGCAACTCCTTGATTCCGGTCTTCTGTTTGGCCGAAACTTCAGCAAACAAGGTAGTTCCTCCCCACTGTTCGGGGACGAGTCCATATTCCGAAAGGTCTTTCTTCACCTTTTCCGAGTTGGCGGTCGGTTTGTCGATCTTGTTAATGGCGACCACGATGGGAACCTTGGCCGCTCGAGCATGGTCGATCGCTTCTTTCGTCTGCGGCATCATCCCGTCATCCGCAGCGACTACGAGAACGACGATGTCCGTCACCTGAGCTCCTCTTGCCCTCATGGCAGTGAAGGCTTCGTGGCCGGGAGTGTCGATAAAGACCACATGCCCATTTTCCAGGTTGACATCGTAGGCTCCAATGTGCTGGGTAATGCCTCCCGCCTCCCCCCCGACGACATTCGTCTTCCTGATCGCATCCAGAAGCATGGTCTTTCCATGATCCACGTGGCCCATGATCGTCACCACCGGGGGTCTGGGTTTCAGCTGTTCGGGGAGGTCTTCTCTTCTTTCCAGCAGCTCCTGTCGCTCTAAAGAGACTCTCTCCACCTCGTAGCCAAATTCACCGGCCACCAGAGAGGCGACATCCGCATCGATGGGCTGGTTGATATTGACCAGAACGCCCATTTCCATCAACTTCTTAATCAATTCCCCGCCTTTGACGCCCATCCTCTTTGCAAGATCCCCAACAGCGATGACCTCGGTGATTCGAATGATTCTCTTAATCGGTTTGGGAACCGTTACCTCTGTCTTCTTGGACGTCTTTAAGACCACCTTCTTTTTCATGGGACGGAAGGGTCTGAAGGTGACGACCTCCGCTTCCTTCCCCTCTCCCTTTCCCTCTTCGACCTCGTCCTCTCCCAGCATCCTTTCCTCAATTCTCTTCCTCTTCTTCACAAAACCCTTCTTCTTCGCGAGGGCAGCCAGTCTTTCTCTCTCCAATAATTCTTCTTTCTCTAAGACCTTCACCTCGCCTCTTTTAACAGGGGCTTCCTTCGGTTTAGCTTCCTCGGCCTCTTTCTCGTGGCCGGTTTTCTCTTTGACCTCCTTAAGTGATACACCGGAGGGTAGTGCCTCAGCGGGTTTGGATGGCGCCGCCTCTCTTACTGCAGCCTTTGCGTCAACAGATGCCGCCGGTTGCTCAGTCGCCTCCTCCTTCTTCCTTCCTCTTGGGGGCTCTTTCCCCAGCTCTTTTCGCTCTGCTGCCCTCTTCGGGGTCTCCAACTCGATTCCGGCAATTTCTTTCGCTCTTGCCTCTGGAATTTTTTCTTTTACAACCTCGGGTTCCGCAACATTCAACGGAGGCGATGCGGGCTCCGCTTTGACCTCCAGGGTTCTTGCTCTTCTCCGAATCACGGTAGGTTTGACGCGCTTCTCAACGACTTCCTTCTCAGAATCTCTCTCGATGATTTTCTCATCCGATAAAGAGACCTTTTTCTCGGGTTCCGTAGGCTTCTTATCCCGGACCTTCACCCCGAGGCGTTTCAGTTTGAGAAGCAGTTTATCATCCTCCATCCCGACTTCCCTTGCAAGATCGAGGACCTTACTCTTTGCCATTTCCTACCTCCTGTGTAAGAGAACCCTTTACCGAAGGACGTCGGAAATCTGTCGTCTCCAAAAATGCGATCCCTCTGTTCTTTTTCTTTGCCATGTTCAAACATTTATGATCTGGACAGAGATAAAGTCCTCGGCCTTGATGGGGCTTCTTCGGGTCCACAACCATCACTCCTTCTGGACGCTGGATCAGCCAAATCATTTCTTCCTTCTTTCTTTTTCGTCGGCATCCCACACAAGTGCGGACGGGAATATGTCCTGCCCCGCTCATATCTTCTTTCCTTCGATATACTGTTTTGCGGACTGGATCAATTTCTCCGCCTTCTTGATCCCAATCCCTGGAATGGCGGAGAGCTTTTCGCTACTCGCTTCCAAAATGTCACGAACGATTTTAAATCCATTCTCTTGCAACAGCTGAGCTGTCTTTTCTCCTACCCCCTCCAACCGGTCCACCGGGTCGGAGGCAGGATCGCCTGCTGTCGGAGGGGTCTCTAGGGCTACCGCTGTCCCTCCCCCCTCTTTCGACAACTGAACCGCCCCTTCGACAATCTCTGCAGCCTTTTCCTTTTCAATCCCCAAGACCTTGGCGAGCTCTTCCGGATCAACCTCGGCCAACTCCTTAATCGATCGGAAGCCTTCGTTATACAGGATACGGCTCGCCACATCTCCGACATAAGGAAGGCCGCTGAACTTTTCGAGAATTTCACCGGAGATCTTCTCCATCCTCGATTCGCTCTTGATGTCGATTTTCCAGCCCGTCAACTTGGACGCTAACCGGACGTTCTGCCCTTTTTTCCCGATCGC
>DBZJ01000215.1:0-416 GCA_002311635.1 Syntrophaceae bacterium UBA1163 | reverse complement strand
AGCTGATCGTCTGCTACGACGACCTCCATATGACGATTTTCCTCGTCAATATACACCCGGGAGATCTTGGCCGGAGCCAGGGCATTGCACACATATTTGGCTTGATCTTGAGACCAAGGGATGATGTCAATCCGTTCCCCTCGAAGTTCTTGAACGACGCTCTGGACTCGAGAGCCCTTCATGCCCACGCAAGCCCCCACGGGGTCCACATCACGGTTAGAGCTATAGACAGAGATCTTCGCTCTCTGCCCCGGCTCCCGCGCCGCACTGATGACCTTGATCACTCCTTCAGAGATCTCGGGGACCTCCATCTCAAACAACTTGACCAGAAGCCCTGGATGGGTTCTGGAAAGGAAGATTTGCGGTCCCTTTGAGTTCTTCTGCACGTCGACAATATAGGCCCGAAGTCGCTCCCC
>DBZJ01000014.1 GCA_002311635.1 Syntrophaceae bacterium UBA1163 | reverse complement strand
ACTTTTTCTACAGGCTCGTTGGGAATAGTAAACGGAGGGAAAACTTAGGATGAAAAGACTAATTTACGGAATTTGTCTTGTATTCTTGTTATCAAGTAACGTTTTGGCTGCGGATATAAATTCTGTCCAGGCCAATGTATTGGCAAAAACAAGCTTAAGCTGGGATGGGAGCCGTCTGCCAGGCTATCCTAAAGGCACCCCGGAGGTAACCATTCTCCGAATCAAAATCCCACCGGGAAGGCAATTACCGCTGCATAAGCATCCGGTAATAAATGCAGGCGTCTTATTGAATGGAGAGCTGACTGTGGTGACTGACGACAATAGGACATTACATCTAAAAGCCGGCGACCCGATTGTCGAGGTTGTGAATAAATGGCATTACGGAAAGAACGAAGGCAATGAGATGGCAGAAATTATAGTTTTCTATGCCGGGGCACTGGATATGCCGATTACGATTGAGAAATAAGGCCGACACACATAACGAATCGCTGCCTTTAGGTGAAAACTGGCCTAAGTCTTTTAATGTCATGCGGCGTGGATGGCCGTTTGCTTAGAATGGAAAATTACAGCTTGATTTCGATGACGGACTTTTCTTTCAACGTGCTGAGAAATTGTCTGAATGCCTTCTCTATTTCAGCTTCGTAATAATCTGCCTTCACCTTGTCCTTCACCTCCTCAAACGGAAGAGGCTCCATGCCCTTCCGATCAAGGAGTTTGATAATATGGAAACCAAATTCCGTCCGCAGGAGCCCGCTCACCTGTCCGACCTTGAGACGCAGCGCCTCTTTTTCAAACGCGGGGAAGAGCTCTCCTTTCTTGAAATAACCTAAATCTCCCCGGTTCTTGGCCGAGGCGTCTTGTGAATAAAGAAGGGCCATCTCCTCAAAATCCGCCCCCCCCTTAATTTTCTCTAAGACGTTCTGAGCCTTCTTCCTGATGTCACCAATCTCGTCCGGCACGGCCCCCTTTGGAATGGTGAATAGAATGTGGCCGGCACGATAGGTCTCATTCGTTCGATAGCGACCCAAATTCTTTTCGTAAAATTCTCTGAGCTCTTTTTCTCCGGGTTTTGATTCCACCTTCACCGACCAGCTGATCAACTTCTGGCGCTGGAGGCCCTTTTCGATCTGCTTTTTGTACGTCTCTAACGTCAGACCCTCGATGGTTAAAGCCTTTTCGAAATCTTCCTGCGTGGCAGCGTTTCGCCGCTTGATCTCCTCCAGAGCGGCATCAATCTCTTTACTGGGAATCTTGACCCCAGATTTCTTCACTTCCTGGTCAATCAACTTCTCCTCAATCAGCCTCTCCAGCACCTGCCGGTAAAGCGTCTCCGTTCGTTCCCGCTTCTCCAGACGATCGTCGGTCGCCATCTCCTGTCTCAGGGGGTCGATCCACTTCTCAACTTCGGAGAGGGTGATAATTTCTTGATTGACCACCGCCACCACACGATCGACGACTGCCTCGCTCAAAGAAATCGGTCCGCATAGAAACAGGAAGAACCCAAAAAGCAGAGGAAACTTTTTCATCTTTTCACTTCTCCTTTTTACGACGTGAGCCATTTCTTGTTGATCTTCACCTTGGCTTTCTCTTTGAGGCCTTTGAGCCACTTCTGATAATTCTCCTCCCCTCTCTTTTGCCCAAGGTCTTGGAGGATCCCTGCTTTGGCTTCCTCGAAGGGGATCTGCCGGGGTTCAATTTTTTCTTCCAATTTAAAGATATGATACCCATACGGGCTCTTGATCACCTCGCTGATGGCTCCAACCTCCATGTTGAAGACACAGTCGAATTCGCTTGGTCTCTCCCCTTGGCTGAAATAGCCCAGATCCCCGCCCTGAAGCTTTTCAGGCCCCAGAGATTTCTCCATCGCCAGCTTCTCAAAGCGCTCTCCCTTTTTCAGCCGTTTCAGGATCTGGATCGCCTCCTCCCCGTCTGCCACAACGATCTGGCGCACCCTCACCCTCTGGCCAATCTGAAACGAGGACCGATGATCTTCATAGTAACGAAGGGCTTCCTTCTCGTCGACTTTCTCCTGGGAATGGAAGACGCTTCGAATGACCTTTTCGGCCAATAATTGCTCCTCCAGCCGGACCTTCCATTCCTCCAGGGTCATCCCCTTGAGACCCAATGTCTCTCCAAATTCCCCTCCCGAATAATCCTTCTTTATTTCTGAAACGGCCTGATTCAACTCCTCGGGAGAGAGTTTGATTCCCAAGCGCCTGGCCTCTTGGACGAGAATCTTGCGCTCGATCACCTGGTCGAGATAGGCTCGCTTCAAGTCTTCGTAACCTGCTCGCGGGGTCTCTTTAGCCGGTTCTAAGATCAACTCTCTAAACTCCCGGTCAAAGGCCTCCACCGGGATCTGTTCCTCGTTGACTTGGGCAATAATGTTTTCAGGAAGCCTTGCTTCCTGTTGACCACATCCCCATAGAGCAGATAAGAAGATGCTTAAGAGGAGGAGGGTAGGAGATTTCTTCATTTCTTACCTTCTTTTGGTTTCGCCTCCTTTTTCTCTTGTTCGGCCCAGAGCTTCTCATTAATGAGAGGCTTGGCTCTCGCTTTCGCTTCTTTCACATACTCAAGGTAGGCCTCCTGTCTTTTCTTCGGCTGCAAGAAATAGCGGATCCTTTCTTTGACTTGATTCAGGGGCCTCAAGGTGCTCCCCCGCATGTCTTCCAGTCGAATGATATGGTATCCGTAGGGGGAGCTGACGACCTCGCTGACCTCCCCTCTCCTTCTGAGAGAAAAGGCCGCTTCTTCGAACTGAGCAAAGGAGGGCGCCAACTGCCCTCGGCGAATATAGCCGAGACTCCCGCCGTCTTCCTTGAATTTACCGATATTGTAAGTGGAGGCTATTTTCTCAAAGCTCTCACCCTTCGAGAGCCTCGTCACCGCTTCTTTCAAAGCGGGCTCCGTATTGACAACAATTTGACGAATCTTTATCTCCTGTGGCTCCGTAAAGAGAGTCTGGTTCTCCTTATAGTAGCGTTGGATTTCCTCTTCTGAGACTTCCCCTTTCCCACTCAATCCTTCTTCGAGCAGGGCATCGATCACGATAGCCCTCTTTGCATCCTCAATCTTGGCCAGAATTTCTTTTTTCTTATCGAAGCCCTTCTGTTTGGCCTCCTGATAGAGCACCTCTCGGGGGATCACATAATTCTCAAGAAAATCTCTTGTCCCCTTTTCGTTCACCAACCTCATCTTTCCTTCCAGAGGCTGCTTTTCCAGCATCTGCTGAAATTCTTCGAAAGAGATAGAGACATCGTTGATCCTGACCAGTTCTCTCTTCCCCAGCTCTTTCTCTCCTGATTTCTGACAGCCCGGGAATAAGAAGGCCAGGGAGAGGAAAATCCCCCAAAAAATCATTCTCTTATTCATCGTCCTCACCTTGTAAATCCGTTCTGGAAGCTCGTCTCCCTTCTTTGCCAAGGGACACGATGATATTTACCACATCAAGCCAGTGCTTGCAATAGCTTTTTCGCCGCCCCGAAGGGATCTCGCCCTGCGTCAGGCCATCCCTCGATGACCAATTTAGAGTCCGGGGTGAAACGACGCTTACCCTCTCCTTGATGCACAAAATCGACGACCCTCTGGGGCGGAACCCGGGTGCTCTCATCAAAGGTGAGGACAAATTGTGACGGGGTCTCTTCAAACTTTTTAATGGCCATTCTCGTCAGAAGAATTTTCACCTTGATCACTTCCAGGAGATGCTCCACCTCCGTGGGGATCTTCCCAAACCGGTCGACCAGTTCTTCCCGAATCGTCTCCACTTCTTCATCAGAACGAGAGAGAGAAAGCCTTCGGTAAAGACTCAGCCTTTCTCCTGGATCCTCGACATAGCCTTCCGGAATGAAGGCGGGAAGATGAAAGCGAATCTCCGGAGTGATCTCTTCTACGACTTCCTCGCCCTTCAATTCCCTGACCGCCTTCTCCATCAATTGGGTGTAGAGCTCAAACCCCACGGCAGCGATGTGTCCCGACTGCGACGGCCCGAGGAGATTCCCTGCTCCTCGAATCTCCAAATCTTGAATCGCCAGTTTGAATCCGGATCCCAGCTCGCTCAATTCCTGAATGGCCCGAAGCCTTCTCATGGCATCCTTGGAAAGCGTGAGGTCCCCGGGGACGATGAGGTACGCATAGGCTTGATGGCTCCCCCGTCCCACGCGTCCGCGGATTTGGTAGAGGTCCGCCAAACCAAAGCGCTCCGCGTGATTGATCAGGATGGTGTTGGCGGCCGGGATGTCCAACCCGGATTCGATGATGCTGGTACAGACGAGAAGATTCACTTCTTTGTTGACGAATTGCACCATGACCTTCTCCAACTCTCTTTCTCTCATCTGACCGTGAGCAACGGCCAGGGAGGCCTCTGGAACCAGTCGCTTCAAATGGTTTGCGACCGTATGGATGTTTTGGACCCGGTGGTGGACGAAGAAGACCTGCCCCCCTCGCTCGAACTCTCTCTGAATGGCGTCTCGGATAACCTCCTCATCGTAACGGATCACGAGTGTCCGAATCGACAGGCGGTTCTCAGGGGGGGTCTGAATGAGGCTGAGATCGCGAATTCCCGAGACGGCCATTTGGAGCGTCCTCGGGATAGGGGTCGCCGTCAGCGTGATCACGTCCACCAATTTTCTCATCTGCTTCAACTTCTCTTTATGGGAAACGCCGAACCGATGCTCCTCATCAATGACCACCAACCCCAAATCCCGGAACGACACATCTTTCTGCAAGAGTCGGTGCGTCCCGATCACAATATCCACCTTTCCGTCCTTCAGCCGTTGAAGGATCTCCTTCTGCTCCCGCGGACTTTTGAACCGGCTCAGGGCCTCGATGACCACCGGATAAACCTTGAATCGCTCCTTAAAGGTCTGGTGGTGCTGTTGGGCCAGGACCGTGGTGGGGACTAAAATGACGACTTGCTTTCCGGTCATCACGGCGCGATAGGCAGCTCGAATGGCCACTTCTGTCTTACCGTATCCCACGTCTCCACAGATCAACCGATCCATGGGTTTGGGATTGCTCATGTCCTGGATCACTTCATCGATCGCTTGCATCTGATCCGGGGTTTCTTCATATTCAAAGGTGGCTTCAAACTCTTTATAGAATTGATCCAAAGGAGGAAATTTGAAGCCCTCGAAAACCTGTCTGGCTGCATAGAGGTCGAGGAGTTCCTTCACCATCTCTGAAACAGCGGCTTTCGCCCTCTTCTTCGCCCTCTCCCATGAATGACTTCCCAGCTTATCCAGTCTGGCGGATTTTCCATCCCCTCCGATATAGCGCTGGACTAAATTGAGCCGGTCCACAGGAAGATAGAGTTTGTCTCCGTCTTGATACTCCAGGAGAAGGTAGTCGTTCGAGACGCCCCAGATCTTCAAATGCCGCAGCCCTCTGTAACGACCTATTCCGTAGTCGATATGAACGATGAAATCATCCTCTCGAAGTTCTTGGTACGAAGAGAGGGCCGGGCTCCCCCTCTGCCATGAGGCGGCGACGAGAGGAGATCGAACCTTTCCGTCATGAAGCCTCCTTCTTTCGCCGAAGATCTCCTCTTCGGTTAGAATCACCCACCCCTCCCGGAGGTTTCGAAACCCTGAAGAGAGGGAGCCCACAAGAAGAAGGAGATCTTCTTCGGGCTGACCAAGGGCCTCCCTGAACCTCCTCTTTTTTTCCAGTCGTGGCTCCGCCCCATACTCTGAAAGGAGTTCTCTCAATCGCTCGGCCTGACCCTCGGTATGGGAAACAATAAAGCTCCTCATCCCTTTTTCACGAAGATCATGAAGGTTTTTCAGGAGGATCGAGAAGGGGGAAGCCTCCGAGACGCTCGTTTTCCCGGAAAGGGCAATTTTCATTTCCCTTCGGAGATTCTCGTTGGTCTCCGTCTCAACGGGAAAAACCTGCGGACACGGGGATGGAGCAACGGGGCCTCCTTGGAGATAAGCCGTTTGAAATCTTTCAAGAAGATGCAAGAACTCTTTGTCGGTGAGATAAATCATCTCTGGAGTAAGTACAGATCCCCTTTTTGATAAGGCCTTTTCATAATGTTCCTGAATCAGACGGAAAAAGGTCTCGGCCTCTTTCTTTACTTCATCACCTTCGTCAATGAAGAGGGTTTCATTCCCCTTCAGATAGTCCAGTAGAGTCTTCAACGACTGGGTAGAGGTATCTTTTGAAATATCCCTTGCCGGGAGGAGGATGGCGTTTTCCATCCTTCCCTGGGGAAGAGATCGTTGGGTCTCTGTCTCAAACCGCCGGATGGACTCCAATCGGTCTCCGTCAAATTCCAACCGGAGGGGTTCTTCATAAAAAGGAGTATAAAGGTCGATGATCGCCCCCCGGACGCTGAAATCCCCCCTCTCCTCGACAACCTTTGCCGAGGTATATCCCTTTTCGTGAAGAAAATGGATCAATCGGTCGCGGTCGACCTCCTCGCCCGCAGAGAGGGAAAAAACAGATTCTCTCAGATCGGCTGGGGCCAGAACTTTCTGCATCAGGGCCTTAACGGATGAGATGATCACCGGTTCCTCCCCTTTCAGAAGGGAAAAAAGGACTCGCACCCGCTCCCGGATGATTTCGGGATGGGGAGGAATTTCATCATAAGGAAGGGTTTCCCACTGAGGGAAGAGAAAAGACGGGGTCTCCGGATCTCTCATAAAAAATCGAAGGTCTTCAAGGAGGAGTTCGGCATTCCTCATGTGGGGAGTGACGACCAGAAGGGGCCCCTTTACCTTTTCTCTCCAACGAGATAAAAAGTAGGCTTTGGAAGAACCCGCAAGACCGGTTAGCCCGATAGGTTTCCTTTTTCTCCATGGCTCGGAGTCAAGCCACGAATCAATAGGAGAGTCGGATTTCTCCTTTTTCCATTCGGCCATATCCATTAATTCTTCAATTAAAAGAGGATAGGTGTCAAGGCCGGTAGGATATCAGGATACTCCTTTGTCCTTCCCTCTCTTATGGCGGTAGAATCGTATCCACTTCAGCGAGAGAGGATAGGCAATGAAACTGAGGAGGGTGCAGAGAATTAATGAACCGATATTAAAAGAGAGAAAAAGACCCCTTTGCGAAACAACACGACTCCAAAAATGAGAACCCATAAATCCTCGATCCAATCCCAATTGAAAAATTTCTTTGAGTGTTGTCCAGTCCATCCAAAACCCCGTCACACGCATCCCAACCCAAGTGGCAACCATATAAAAAGGGACGATCCACCAGGGCCCGTTTGTCCAGACTCCTAAGAGAATGGCCACCCGGTTCAACCCGAATAGAAAGGCAATCGCCAAAGCGACAAGGCTATGAACACCCAAGAATGGAGAAAACCCCAGGAAGATGCCGACGGCATAGGCCAGGGCCGTCCTTTCAGGCGTATCTTCGATATGAAGAAGTTTTTTAAGGAGATCTTTTAAAGGGCGCAACCGATCATACCATCCCAAATCCCCCAGCCCCCCTTTATCAAAGCGAAAGTGTGAAATAATTGTCCCCACTGCAAAGGGCGGGCAGGGATGTCGAAAAAGTTTTACAGCGGTACTTTCTCAGGTTGACTACTTACAATAAATAACTTTAACATCCATTGATCACCTACACACTCTTATTAGCTTCACCTATCAAGTGACCGCATTTGTAAAACTTTGGAGATATTCTTGCCCGCCCGGCTCCCCGAATTTTCTCACAGCTTCAGCACGGAAAGGGGGGATTATTCATTTCATCGGATGAAGGCATTCCTTTGTAAGAAAGCAGATGTGACACTGCGGCTTTCTTGCCTTGCAGACGGATCTCCCAAATCGGATCAGGTTGAGGTGTAGCGACAAACACTTTCCCTTTGGAAGGAAGGGTACGATCCACGCGTGTGCCTTTTCTGCACCCATCCATTCCGGGAGGAGACCGACACGTTTCCCAATCCGAAGGATATGTGTGTCAACCGGAAACGCCTCTCTCCCCAAACCAAAAAGAAGAAGACAGTGAAGCGTCTTTGGGCCGATCCCTTTGAGCGCGCCAATCGTTTTCTTAATTTCCTCGAAACCCATCTTTTTCAGAAAGACAAGACTGACTTTCTCTTCACGCTCCTTGATCCAATGAAGGATTTCATGGATGCGCCTCGCCTTTTGTCCAGCCAACCCACCCGGTCGAATCGCTGAAACGATACTTCTTGTTCTCGCCTCAAGGACATCTTCCCAATGAGGAAACCGTGTTCTCAGTCTCTGATAGGCTTTGTCTCGATTTCGATCGTTGGTATTCTGGGAAAGGATGGTCCCGATGAGAATGTCGAGAGGATCCCCCGAACGCTCTCTTCGGGGGATCCCGTATTGCTTTTCCAGAAGGAGAGTAATCCTTCTTACTTTTGTTTTTAGATCCTCACATCTTTGCCATCGCTTCTTTAATCTTTCCACTCAGCTGCCCTTTGAGAAATTCCTTGATCCCTGTCTTGACCGTCCTCACAAACCCCCGATATGTTTCTCTCCCCTCAAGCGTCTTTAGATAGAACTCGCCCAATTCGGGATAGCGTTTCAGAGTCCGATAAGCCAATTTCGTAAAACGAAAAACGAAATGAGACAACATGAGCGCCCATTTCAGGTTCCCGCAGATATCGGAATGAACCGCCCTTTGATAATAATTCGAGGGAGCGATTCCCCCTTTTTTCCATTCCATGATGGCCTCGCCCGCCAGCATCCCACTCCGAATGGCGTAGTAAATGCCCTCTCCCTGCAGAGGATCCATCAGATGGGCGGCATCGCCTACAAGAAGAATTTTCCCCTCGGAGACCTTCTGTTTTTCATCGTAAAAAGAAGGGAGAAGATGGCCCATGACCTTTCCTGCCTTCCCTTCCGGGATGTAATCCAGCCCCTTGAGGAAGGATTGGAGGTATTGGCGAGGGTTCATCCTCTTCGTTTCTCTAAACATTCCGCCAATCCCGACAGAGAGCCATTCCTTTTTGGGAAAGACCCAGCCGTAGCCATTGGGAATCCTCCCGAAATCCAAATTGATGAATTGAAGCTCCTCAGGCGGAAAATGGATCGATGAATCAAAGGCAATCTCACTTTCTATCGCCACCCCACCTCCGTGGTTCCCCTGAGGCGGCAGGAATAAAGACTTGGCGACCATGCTCTCTGCTCCGTCTGCACCGATGAGATATCGACAATGAAACTTCCTCCCCTTTGTCAATTCCACCTCCACCCCGCCATTCTTCTCTTCTGTCCTCTTGACTTTCTCGCCTTCCAGCAGGGCGGCTCCATTCTCAATCGCTTTATTGACCAAGAGCTGATCGAAGCGATCTCTCATCACCAAAAATGCAATGGGATCTTTGGACTCGATGATAAAAGGATCTTTGGAGCAGTAAGTGAATTTTGCTCCGTAGATGGTGTTCTCGACCACTGGACTGAGATCGAAGCCGAGCAGATTAATGGTTTTCGTCGAAAGACAACCCCCGCAGACCTTGTATCTGGGCAATCGTTCCTTCTCAATGATGAGCGTTTTCAACCCAGCCTCGGCACAAGACCTCGCCGCCGTCGACCCTCCTGGCCCTCCGCCCACCACAATCACGTCATAGTCCCAATTCATAGCCCTATCCTAAACTTACTCAAGAAAATTACCACGAAACTTGGATTTGTCAATAGACAAGAAAAAAAATAGAACTTGGACGCGTGAGACAAGATCAGGATCGGCGACCATTGCCGATACGGGTACCGACTTCGCAGGCATACCCGTGTAATGAGAGGAGGTCTGGGGACATTCATTGCATGATCTTCGCGACATATTCGGCGATGGCGGGGGCGGCCGTCAACCCCGGGGATTCAATTCCCAGAAGGTGCATCCTTCCCGTCTCTTGCTTCAATATCACAAAATCTGTTTGCAACTCCCCCTGGCAGTAGACTTTGGGCCGATTGCCTGAATAGCCTGGATAGATTCTTTGGATATCAAAGTCAGGAATCATGGCAAGGGCCCCTTTCTCAAATTCTTCTCTGGGAGTCTTAATCGCATAGTCCTCTTTATCGGATACTTGAATCGCTGAAGGGCCGATGAGAGTCTCCTCTCCAAGCGTTCGGGTCAGATGAATTCCCAAGGAGTAGGGGGAATCCGGGACAGGGTAGACTAACCCTTTCGTTACCTCTTCGGTCGTATTATAATAATCGCCCTTGTGAGGAATGATTTCGTATCTCTCAAGGCCGCACATCTTTGCAATGCTGTCGCTGTGAAGTCCCGCTGCGTTGATGATCATGTCAAACTTCAACTCGCCTCGGGTCGTTGTCAGACGATGATGATCTTCAACGGACAGGACCCTGCATTGTTTTACAATCGTTACCCCCAGTCCTCTGAGCACCCTTTCGATGACCCTGATATAGGCAGCCATATCAACAATCCCCGTTTCAGGAGAGTGGAGGGCTGCAACGCATCTGACTCTGGGCTCAGTCTTTCGCACCTCGGACTCATCCAATAGTCTCAGGTTTTCAACACCGTTCTCCTCCCCTCGCTTTCCGAGGTCTTCCAATGCCTTTATTTCCGAACCCACCAGGGCCACAATCATCTTGCCGCATTTCCAATGGGGGATGTCGTGGACCTGCAGAAATTCATACGTCAAATGGCGACCCCGAACGCATAGTCGGGCCTTGAGGGACCCTGGAGGATAGTAAATCCCTCCATGAATCACACCGCTGTTTCGTGTGCTCGTGTGTTCCCCTAAGGCCTTCTCCTTTTCGAGAAGAGTAACCTCCATTCCCTCGTTCGCCAAACGATAGGCAATATGACATCCCACAATTCCTCCACCGATGACAGCTACTTCCATGGATAATTCCTTTCCGGAATTCGACAAAAAGATTTATACCATAATCCTTCACACAATTTGAATTATTTTTTATTGATAGAGCAAGCTCCTGAACCACTGAAGGTTCAGGCTTCGCCCTCTGAGAGGCGCCTCGTTGGATAATGACGATCCGTCGGGTATAATACTAAGATGATGAAAGAAGCAGTTTGCCTTGTCAGCCTGGGATGTCCCAAGAATCTCGTCGATTCCGAAGTGATCCTCGGCCTTCTTTCGAAAGACGGCTATCTCCTGACGACGGATCCTTTAAAGGCTGATGTCCTCATCGTCAATACCTGCTCCTTTATCGAGGACGCAACGAAGGAGGCCGTCGAAACGGTCCTTCAGCTTTCTGGTCTTAAGAAGGAAGGCCGCTGCCGTCTTCTCGTCGTTGCCGGATGTCTCCCCCAACGATACGGAGACGTTTTGGAAAAGGAATTACCCGAGGTAGACCTCTTCGTCGGCACCGGAGCGTTTCAAAACCTTCCAAAGTTGCTCTCTCAAAAAACGAAGCGCAAGAGCGTTGTCCCGAAATCCACTTTCCTCTATGATGAAAAGACACCTCGCATTCTCTCCACCTCTCCCTTCATCGCTTACCTCAAGATTGCAGAGGGTTGTTCCAATGCCTGCACCTTTTGCACGGTTCCGAGGATCAGGGGTCGTTACCGAAGCAGAAAACTTCGGTCCGTCGTGGACGAGGCCCGGAGACTTGCGGATCAAGGGGTTCAGGAACTTATTCTGATCGCTCAAGACACGACCGCCTATGGAAGAGATCTTAAGGATGAGACGAATTTAGAAAAACTTCTTGAGAACCTGGTCAAGGTAGCAGGACTTCGTTGGATCCGAATCCTCTATTCCAATCCCACGGCAGACCGTTTCACCGATGGGCTTCTTGAACGGATGGCCCAAGAAGACAAAATTTGCCCGTATCTCGATCTACCCATCCAGCACATCGATGATGAAATCCTCAGACAAATGGGCCGGAGATCAAAGGGTACAGAAATCCGGAGTCTCTTAAGAAAGATTAGAACCTTTCTCCCTGGCGTCAGCCTGCGCACCTCCTTGATCGTCGGCTTCCCCGGGGAAAAAGAATGCCAATTCAACGCGCTCCTCGATTTTGTGGAGGAGGTTCAGTTCGATCACCTCGGTGCCTTCATGTTCTCTCCCGAAGAGGGAACGCCTGCCTCCAGACTCTCTCAACCCATCCCGGAGAGGGTCAAGAGGGAACGTCTTAGAATCCTGATGGAGATTCAGAAAACGATCTCTCTGAAAAAATATGAAGAAATGGCGGGCCAGAAGAAGGTGGTTCTCGTAGAAGGACCACGACGGGAACGAGGTGTTCTACGGGGGAGGCTTCAAACACAAGCCCCTGAGATCGATGGCTCTGTTTTCCTGCACGGAAGCGCTCAGCCGGGTGATTGGGTAGAAGCTCGAATCACCCAAGCCCTCCCTTATGACCTTGTCGCCAAGATTGAGAGAGTCCTCCCTTAGATCTCTCCCGCCGGGAGACAGGCCCCTACCATGAACATCAGCATTTCTCTCAGTTGGGTCCCAAGGGCGCCGGCCTAAGAGCGCGACGGAGATGCAGTGCGATCATCCCCAAGTCGATATTCAATTTCTACTGTTCGACTCCCACCCTAAAATGGCCTCTCAAATCCTAATGCCTCATTAATAAATG
>DBZJ01000178.1 GCA_002311635.1 Syntrophaceae bacterium UBA1163 | reverse complement strand
TAACGCTTCTTTACATTTGGCAATTTTGGTCAGAATTCGTTCCACAGGCACGGTCCAAACAACTATGTGAGGGTTTTGGTTGTGATTGTCCAGATAATCTTTGATAGCAGTGATTAATGTGGCCACATTTCGGAAGGTCCCGCGACGGATGCGTTTCTCGGTAATTTCGCGGAACCATCGTTCGACCATATTCAACCAGGAGCTTGGAGTTGGAATAAAGTGCATATGGAACCGAGAGTGCCTTTGAGGCCAGGATTTAACGCGTGGATGTTTGTCGGTACCGTAATTGTCCACGATCAAATGCAGATCCAAGCCAGCAGGAGTTTCGCCATCTATTTTCTTGAGGAAACGGATAAATTCTTGATGTCGATGACGCGGCATGCAATCTCCGATCGCTTTGCCGTCGAGCATACTGAGGGCTGTAAACAAGGTGGTCGTACCATTGCGCTTGTGGTTGCATGGGGAGGTGTGGTGTGCAGGGTCGCTTCGACCACGGCGCTGATTTTTTGCGCCGAAATCGTTGGAATTCGACCAGGACGAGGGGCGTCTTTTTCCAAACCCGCCACCTGAAGAGCCAAGAAACGCTGACGCCAGAGTTGAACCGTAGGACGCGAAACTCTCATTCTCTGAGCAATCTCTTGACTCTCCGTTCCGTCGGAGGCCATCAGAATAATCTGAGCACGTTGAACCCGGCTCATGGGAAGACTCCTTCCCCGTACCCAAGTTCCCAAGATGGAGCGTACCTCGGACGACAATACGGTGGGTTCTACTTTTCTGCTCATGATAAGTCATTATGCTGCATATCCTCTATTATATAAAGTTAATTCTGAGGCACTACACTAATAAAAACGCAGTAAATAATTTGACAAAAGGCTCATGTCATGATACCGTGCTTTCATGAGAAACCCAACCTTAATGTTAACGCATTCAGAAGCAAGCAGAGGGTGTTTACTGGCCATGGTACGGCTAATCCCGGGAGCCCACATGGGGATAAAGATCGCGGCTCTATTGCTGATACTGGAGGGTCAGCGTCCGGGGTGGATCGCCGACGTGTTAGGGTTGACGCGACAGAGCTTAAACTTCTGGATGCACCGAGTGAACGATCGAGGGTTAAAGGCCTTGGCACCCGTGAAGCAGCCTGGGCGTCCGCCGCGGTTAACGCCAAAAGTTCAGCAGCGATTAGAGGAAGATTTAGAGAGGCCTCCTTCGGAATTCGGGTTACCGCGAATTCGATGGGATGGTCCCACTTTGGTGGTTCATCTGAAGCGTCAGTTTGGGATAACCTCGAAAGTTCGCCAAGCTTAGTCTTGGATGCATCAATTGGGGTATCGATTGAAGCGAGCGGGATATACGTATCTTCAAGGCAAGAATGAAGAGGCCAGGCGATTTCGTCGGGCCTTAAAAAAAACTCCGGGGGTCGACTCCGAAGGAAACGATTGTTTTTGAGGACGAAACGGGATTTACGCTTCATCCTCGGTTGGGAATGGGGTGGGCAAGACGAGGGAGGCGGTTGCGCGTTCCGACCACGAGCCAGCATCGCGAGCGACTGAATCTGTTTGGATGGGTCGCTCTTCTGTTGGGTCGACGAGGGATGACTAGATGGCCTCGAGGGGATCGAGGGGGATTTATCGCCTGTCTGAAGGATCTTTATCGCCAACTTCAAGGGTATACCATCTGGCTTTATGTGGACCGAGCCCGATGGCATAAGGGGAAGAAAGTTGATCTGTTTGTACAAACTCATATGCGACTTCGTCTGAGATACTTGCCGAGTTATCAGCCGGGGTTGAATCCCCAAGAACAGATTTGGCGTCAGGTTCGGTATGAAGCCACCACGAATTGTTGGTTCGAAACTCTCGATCTTGTTTGGGATACCGTTCAACGAACCACCCGTACTTGAACACCGAATAAGATACGGCGTTTATGTCAAATTACTTAATGCGTCTGCATTAGTGTCGTGTCTCAGAAATACTTTCAACAAGTCCTAAAAGGTTCGAGAAAGAATTACATTTGAATATCGACATGTTATGACTTTCCAAATGTGTGGCTATTATATTAATGGAATTTCTGAGACGCCACACTATCTACCTAAGATTATTACGCAGTGTGATTGTCCACATGCACCAGTAGCCCCCTGCACTAGAGCTACCTTGGCTCCATCTACCTGCCTGCCCCCAGCCTCACCTCGTAATTGTAAAAAGGCCTCAGCCACTTGTGATACGCCTGCCACTCCTGATGGAACGCCCGAAAGCAGGCCGCCAGACGGGTTTATCGGTAGCTCGCAACCGATTTCGGTTACTCCGCTATCAATTAGCTCACCACCCTTACCCCGGTCACAGAGACCAAGCCCCTCTGCCCACAGTAGTTCCTGGTAGGAGTATTCATCACATATCTCGGCGACATCAACTTCCTTGCATGGGTTGGTTATACCAGCCATCTGGTAAGCCCGCTTGGCTGCCAGGACTAAAGAATCGCAATCAGCCAGGTCTCTATCACCCAGATAGTGGGCATCATAGCAGTTGCCTAACCCTCTAATCCAAACCGGTTTATCGGTTATCCGCTTAGCTTTTTCTGCAATAGCTAATATCAAAGCACAAGCCCCGTCTGCGACCGGCTTGGCATCAAGGAGCTTAATTGGATAAGCTATCATCTTGGAACTGAGCACATCACCAACGGTAATATCCATAGTTCGTTGGGCATAGGGGTTATTCCTGGCGTTCTTGAGGTTCTTAACCACCACCTTAGCAAACTGCTCCTGAGTTAGTCCATACTTATACATATAGCGCTTGGCTTGTAAGGCAGCCGCGGCCAGGAAGTCAAAACCGAGGGGTTGCAGGTATATGGAGTCAAAGCCACAATTCTCCACCACGCTCCTTAGCGTCTCTGACTCCTTACGGTGGGCAACTACCAGGACAATCTCATGAGCCCCCGAGAGTATATCCATAGTTGCATGGTAGACTGCCTGAGTGCCATCCGCACATACCTTGGTCTCATCCAGAGCAAAGGCACCCATCTCAGGATGAAGGACAATGTTGGAGATGGTTCTTCCCTGCCAGAAATCCTCAGAGCAGTCCACTACCTTATCAATACCAAAGCCATCAGTTACCTGGTCCTCAAACCTCAGCCCAGTTTTCTGCAATACGTTTTCCACTACTTCGTAAATAAGCTCGTTATTGTTCTGATTGCGCTTACTTGCCTCATATTTGGTCTGGGCTTCAGCCACAATAGCCACCTTTTGAGCCATAACTATGTCCTCCCTAGCTAGAGACTTTACCTAAAATTCTGGCTAAACCTAACCCGGTGGTGGCAATGATGTATCGTTGAATCTTGGAAGTGCCACCACCGAGAGGTACAGCAAATTACATGAGGCAGGTATATTCAACCAAACCCGCCAGTTGAGCCTGCCACGGCCCTGGCGTTATTAGCGGTTCCTGTATATAGGCTTTCTTTTTTCCAAAAATGCCCTAGGACCTTCAGCCGTATCTTCCATTCCTATCAGGTTGTTTTCCAAACCAAAGGCAAATGGCAGGAAAACAGATTCAGGGAGGTAGAATCCCTGATACAGAATTTGTTTGAGGTTTCTAACTGATTGTGGACCCATCTCGACGATCCGCTGTGCCCAAGACATTGCCTCATCCATAAGCTTTTCCTTAGGTACCACCCGATTAATCCAGCCTATTTCATAACCCCTCTGGGCACTTATTCTGCGGTCTCCCCAGAGGACAATTTCCAGAGCATGACCAAGGCCGATTTGTCTGGTCAGGCTGCAAACCCACCCCGCTGACAGGTTCCACCTTGATTCAGCTATGCCCATCTCAGCATGTTCAGCAGCAATCCTGATATCACATTTCTGGGCTAGCATCCAGCCACCGGCGATGGCGTAACCGTTAATAGCAGCAATAATGGGTTTCCAGCACTGCATAAAGAAGAGCCTAATTTTAGGCGTATTCCTAATCACCTCGTTGACATCAGTAGCGAGGTCAGCTCCGGCAGAAAAAGCCTTATCGCCAGCTCCGGTAACAATAGCTACCGAGGCATCATCATCGGCAGCAAATTTCTCCCAGGCTTCAGCCAGCCTATCAAACATTTCACGGTTGAGAGCATTCATTACCTCAGGGCGGTTAAGGGTCATGGTGACTATTCTATCCTTTTTCTCATACAGCAAAATGTCATTTCCCGAAATTGACATCTTTGCCCCTCCTTTCTGAGCGCATAATATATTTAATCGTCTCGATAAGCTCTACTCCCAGATTCTTTTATCTAAAATAAGCCTGCGCTCTCTGAGGATTATTCTCTTAGCCACGAACTGGGTTTTATCTGGCCTAACCCGGCACACCTCCTGAAAGGTCTTAACCAGCTCACTGGTTAGCTTCGGCTTATCGATGGCTTAATCCTTCATCTTACCCTTCTCAGCGCTTTAGTATTAGGTTGCCTTGCATAGTGAGTTCTGGGGGCTCTATGCATAGAGCCCCCAGAATAATAATAGTTGTTAGCGCTTATAAATGTGGCGACATGGCCAGACGCCCAGTTTTATTATCTTACCCTTCTGCAACTGGTCAACACGTACTGCATCAACACCTTCGATTTTCCCCGGACCATAGGTCAGTGGTGTAGCGCTTAAGTCACCGGTGTCAAGGTTTCTAATCTTGTAAAAGCCATCCTCCAGCACTTGACGCGGCGTTAGCTTCTCAAAGGGCATCTTTTGTAAAGCAAGCCTTAGCGCCTCAACCTGGGTCATGGCCTCAAGCATGCCTGCAACATATTGGATGTGGCCAACCCATTTGCTGGGGTGATACTTCTTCTGTAGTTCATTGCAGAACTTTATTCCAGGGATGGAAATGTCATCCAAGGGGGGAAAGCTACCAGCGACGACAAAACCGTTACCCACCTCACCCATGGCCGGAGCAAACACCGGAAGGGGACTTGATGCAGTCATGCCAAAGGTTATCTTGTAGTCCAGATGGGGCCCCATACCCAGTCTAACCGCTTCCTTTATTGTCGGCTGTGCACCGGCGTTAATCATAACACCAAGGGCAAGGTCAACCTTGTTTTCCTTTAGCCACATCAGCTGGGTGGTTGGTGGTGTAGTAGGTACCAGAGGCACAATCTGGCTACCAACAAACTCGTATCCCAGCTTTTTGAGATACGCTCCCATCTCAGGTACCTCAATCGACCTACCCCCGCCGCTGTCATTAGTAAGATAGGCAACCCTTGGTTTCCTGGTTCCCTTCCATTGCCCTATGAACCAATCGGCAATGGCTGCCAAATCATCGGTCCAAATAGGGTAATAGGTGAAGATGGTTCCTGGCGGCGTAATGAGATAAGGTCCGCCGCCCATACTAGGGGCGCCGAACCCGTCTTCATTTAGCCTGTCCTTTAGTGCCAGCGCTACTGGTGTCCCCGATATCCTGTAGAGCAGCATTCCCTTGGCCTTAAGCTCCTCATAGATAGTCAGCGCCTTAGCTGCCTTGAGCTCATCATCTCGCCACAGTACCTCCAGGGTTATATTGGCGGGGAATTTCTCATTTCGCCACGGAGCCATACGCTTTGTCTCATTTACATATTTCGCATAGTCTTCATAGGCAGCGAGAACCGCAGCCGTATCCTCAGCGTAGGGGCCGGTTAGCGACATGGTGCCACCGATATATAGTGTTTTCGCAGCATTAGCGCTGGCAGGAAATAGCGATGAAGCCACCAATATAGTAATCACCAAAGCTGCTAACGCCAATTTACTTTTAGCCATTTCTCCTTTCCTCCTTTCTAGTTTGTCATTTGGATTAAACCACAGATTAGGGATTCCGTCGAAATGAATCACCTCCCTTTACCCTGTTAGAGAGCCGAGCCATCCGTCGCACGGATGATATACATAAACTTTAATTCCTCATAGAAAGGGCTGGATCAAAGCCCTGTCATTTCTAACAGGGTCCACTCTCATTCTTCATGTGAGAAAGGCCATAGCCTAAAATAGGCCTTGATCATCCCCCACCGGTGGCCGAGCCCCCTGGGTTCAAAAATAAGGAAGAGGATAATTACCAATCCTCGGGTGATGAGAGCCAGTGAGGCGGCTGCCTGGGCAGCAACGATTTTAGATAAGACTGGGCCAACTATGGTAACCAGCTCATCCAGCAGCTTGAGAGATACAGCGCCAAAGATAGCCCCTGCGGTACTACCCATACCACCGACAATTAACATGCCCAGATACCACACTGAATCCATGAAGGGAAACTGGTCGACACTGGCAAACCCATAGTAGTGAACCAGCAATGCCCCGGCCACACCGGCATAAACACAGCCGATAAAGAATGCCTGGAGCTTATAACTCCACAGATTTATCCCCATGACCTCAGCCGCCAAATCATTATCTCTGATTGCAACAAAGGCCCTACCTGCCCTGGTCCTGACGATGTTTATAGCCAGGGACGTAGCCAAGCAGGCAATTGCCATAACCAGATAGAAGTAGCTTGCCTTGGAATTCAACGCGAAACTTCCTATCTTGGGTTTGAGCACAGCTAAACCATCTGGACCACCGGTGACATTGTATAGCTGGAGTATGAGCCAAATAATAATAAAATGTGCGGCTATGGTCGCCATAATGAGGTAGAAGCCCTTGATCTTTAGTGATGGCAGGCCGAAGATCAAGCCTGCGATTCCCGCAACCAGGCCAGCACAGGGCAGGGCTGGCCAGAATGACCAGCCAAGCTTGGCGGTTAAGATGGCAGAGGTATAGGCACCGACTGCCATGAAGCCAACATGACCTATGGAGATTTGGCCACAGTATCCGGTCAGAATATTAAGCCCGTGAACACTGATAATGGCAATACCGATCATGGTCATAACCGTCAGTATCCTATCACTGAAAAATAGCGGGCAGGTGAAAAGAAAGATGAGGAAGGCAAAGAGCACTCCCCAGTGCAGCCTGGTGCGGAAGATGGCCATATCCTGCGCGTAGTTTTCTCGAAAGGTTCCACAGCGTAAACCCATTTGTTAAATCCTTTCTATCCTAACCAGACCAAACAGACCGTAGGGTTTGAAGAATAACACAATTATCATAACAATGAACGGGAATACCTGAGCCAGCCCACCACGAGGCAGTAGTGGGTCCAGGTACCCCGCAGCTACATTCTCCAGCATACCCAGTATTATTCCAGCTACAATGGCCCCGCCAATTGAGTTCACCCCTCCTAACAGCACTACTGCGAATGCTTTCAGGCCGATCTCAGCGAGTGGTATCATGACGCCAGATACGCCTCCCAAAAGAATACCGCCGATCACACCGACGACACAGGCAATTACCCATGAGGCGGCATAGACTGTGGTTGCCCTGATGCCAACACTCTGTACCACCTGCAAATCCTCGGCAGTGGCCCTCATTGCCAGTCCAATTTTGGTATAGCGGAAGAGAAGCATAAGTATTGTTACCGCAGCAATAGAAACGATTAGTCCAATTAACGACTCCGGGGGTACGGATATCTCACCAAGTTTTAGGGTTACAGTCGGCAGTACTCCGTGGTAAGTCTTATATTCGCCACCCCAGATGAGGGTTGCCAGCCCTTCCAATACAGTGGCCAGGGCTATGGTCATCATGATTACAGCGAGTTCTGGTTGACCCACCAGAGGGCGTAGGGTAAGGCGTTCTATTAACAAGCCCATGATGATTGCGACCACTACCGCCATTACGAGGGTGGCCCATATCGGCAGGCCGAACAGTACCAAGAAAGTATAGCCCAGGTAACCACCAATCAATACAAAATGTCCCTGGGCAATGTTAAAGACATTGGAGCATTTAAGAATAATAACAAGGCCTATAGCGACAAGGGCATAGACCATGCCGAGGGCAAAACCGGTTACCACTAATTGTAGAAAGAAGGTCATAAGCTAGCTCCTTCAACAGACTTGATGCTAAGAGTAGTCTTTATTGTTCCCATCCGCCCATCCTGGTATCTGACCCGAGCTTCTATCGGCACCTCGGTCTTATCACCATAGATCGCATCGATAAGCTCGCGATAACGCTCTTCCAAAAATTTCCTTCTCAGCTTCCTGGTTCTGGTTAATTCGCCTTCATCAGGGTCGAATTCCTTGTGCAGATTGACATATTTCCTCACCCTGGAATCGGGGGGCAAAGTGCTGTTTATTCTGTCGATATCTTGCTTCACCAGCCCGTAAATCTCCGGCTTGTGAGAAAGCTCGGCGAAGGTAGTATAAGCCACCCTCCTTTGTCCAGCCCACCTGCTCACATTATCATAGTTAATTATGATGATTGCCGAAACGTAGTCTCTCTCTGGGCCGGCTAATACCCATGCGTCCTTAATATAGGGGCTGAACCTCAGCCGACTCTCGATAAATTGCGGTGCCATTTTATCGCCACTGGCCAGCTCGACAAGGTCCTTTACTCTATCTACGAATACAATGTGTCCATCCTCCCTAATGAAACCGCTGTCTCCGCTACAAAACCACCCGTCTTTCAGCACGTCGGCGGTCTTCTCCGGGTCTTTATAATAGCCAACAAAAACACCAGGCTGCCGATACATGAGTTCACCATTATCGGTTATTCTTACCTCTGTTCCATTGTGAGCGGGACCTACAGTCTCTAATTTGATATCGTCATTCTTGGCGCCAGTTAGAGCTCCACCCTCTGTAGTCCAGTATAGGCTTTTCAGAGGAAGATTTAGAGCATGGTAGAACCTGAGGGCATCTGGGCTGAGCATAGCCCCGTGGGTATAGCAGATTCTGGCATTTGACAGACCTAGGCTGCCTCTGATGGGTCTAAATAGGGCGATATCAGCCAAAGAATAGAGTATTTTCCAGAACAGGCTTGGTTTTTTCTTTTGAAGCTTCAGATCGGCCATCTTGTAGCCAATTGGCATCAGGAGATGGAAGGCAAATCTCTGGATGGCATCAGTGCCGAAAATCCGTGCCTGAACCATAGCTGCCTGACTCTCCCACAGTCGAGCCCCGTAAAATACGATACTCGGTCCTGTTTCCCGAGTATCCCGCTGTTGGGTTTCCGGCGCTTCCGCGAAGTTGAGGATGCTACCCGATAGCAGGTGGCAACCAATCCCAAGCCATTGCTCAGTCATCCAGGCTGGTGGCAGGTAGGGGACAACATTATCACTCTCATACCATGGGTCAAGATGCAAGTGATAGTCGGCACCAGCCTTCATCGTGCGATAGGTGTGTACAGCTCCCTTGGGTGCAGCCCCGGTAGTTCCCGAGGTGTAGACAATGGCGCAGACATCATCAGCTTTGCCTGTCTGCACATTCTGCTCAAAGAGTCCGGGGTGTTTCTCTTCATATTTTTCCCCAAGTTGTAGCACCTGCCTATATCCCATCAAAATGGGGTCATTATAGTGGGTGAGTCCCTTATAACTCCAGTAAATAATCTTTTTGAGCAGCGGTAGCGCGTCCTTGATTTGGAGAAACTTATCGACCTGTTCCTGATTTTCAACTATAGCAAACTTAGCCTCTGAATTTTCGGCAATGTATTTTATCTCCGGTGGAATTAAATCTGAATAGACTCCCACTGAAGCCCCATGGTTAGCCTGGGCCGCCAGCTCAGCATTATACCACTGTGGGGCATTATCCCCGATAATAAGCAGCTTATCTCTAGGTTCAAAGCCGAGAGATAGTAAACCAAGTGCCAGGTATTTGACATTGAGATAGTAGTCCTTCCAGGTGTAAGGCTGCCAGATACCATAGTGCTTATAGCGCATGGCTCTGCAGTTATCGCCGTACTTTTCATAGTTATATTCAAGTATCTTGGGCCAGGTTTCACCCTTTTCTCTATAGACTTGCTCCTTCACAGTAGTCATTACCTCTACCACATTCTTTTAATCAAGCCATCTCTTCCTTCGCCTGTAGTGCTTAACTTCCCGATAGCTCTTTCTGGAGCCAACAGCCGATAGGCCCAGATAGAATTCTCGAACATCCTCATTATCCCTTAATTTCTCAGCTGGACCATCCAGAACTACTTTACCATTCTCCATAACATAACCATAATCAGCGATACCAAGTGCAGCTCTGGCATTCTGCTCTACAAGGAGTATTACCATCTTTTGTTCACCATTGATTCTCTGGATAATTTTATAGATTTCTTCCACCAGCAAAGGGGCAAGACCCAGTGAAGGTTCATCCAAAAGCATAAGCTTAGGACGTGACATGAGAGCACGACCGATGACCAGCATCTGCTGTTCACCACCGGATAGATAGCCACTCATCTGGCGGCGGAGCTCTTTAATCTTGGGGAACCAGTCAAAGACCATTTCTATGTCCCTCTTAACTCCAGCCCGGTCTCTGCGGCAGTAAGCACCAACGAGTAAATTCTCCTCAACACTGAGGTGCTCAAGAACCCTTCGCCCTTCCATCACCTGGGTTATGCCCATAGCAGCAACATCCTCGGGACCATACCTGTCTATCCTGTTACCATCAAAAACAATGCTGCCGTCGGTAACCTCTCCCTCTTCAGTTCTCAACATCCCTGACACAGCTTTCAATGTAGTCGTCTTACCAGCACCGTTTACCCCAAGGAGAGCAACAATCTTACCGTCACCTACCTCAAGCGACACGCCTCGTAGCACCTGAATAACATTCATATAGACAACCTCAATATTGTTTACTTGGAGCATATTACCTCTAAACCAATGTCAAATGTCAAAGCTCAAGGTCCAAATGAATACAGAATAGTGGAAGAATGGAATATTGGAATGTTGGAAATTTCAAAAGAAATTGTTTATTTTACTTCATTATTCCATCATTCCAGCGTTCCATTATTCCAGACTTATTTTTCTTTCCCCAGGTAAGCACTTATCACCTCGGGATTCGTGCTAATTTCGGCAGGGGTGCCCTCGGCAATCTTACGCCCAAAATCCAGGACGACAATCCTGTCTGCAATGTCCATCACCACACCCATATCATGTTCGACAAGGATGATACAACTAATCCCATCCCTGAGAACGGGTGTATTGGGATAGGTGGCTCCTTGACCTTCGAATACATCAATGATGAATCGGGTAATATCCTCCTTTTCCTCCAGGTTCATCCCTGCCATGGGCTCGTCAAGGAGCAAGATTTTTGGCTCCAGGGCCAATGCTCTTGCCAGCTCGACCCTTTTTCGCATCCCGTAGGGCAGAAGGCCAACGATCTTCTTCCTAATGGGTGCTATTTCAAGCAAGTCGATAATCTCTTCTACAGTCTGCCGGTGCTCGATTTCCTCCTTTTGTGCCCAGCCAAAGAATAGCGCACCGGTGACGAAGTTTTGCCTCATAAGCACGTGGCGGGCAGCCATAATGTTATCTTGAGTGCTTAGGCCAGCGTACAGCTCGATATTTTGGAAGGTTCTCGCAATGCCGAGTTTAGCCAGCTTATCCGGGCGCATTCGGGTAATTCTTTGCCCATCGTAGTATATCTCGCCCTTTTGAGGTTTGTAGAAGCCATTGATACAGTTGAGCAACGCGGTCTTGCCGGCACCATTCGGTCCGATGATAGCCAGTATCTCGTTATCTCTGATGTTCATGCTCACGTCAATAAGGGCACTGACACCGCCAAAGCTGAGCAAGAGGTTGTCAATCCATAATTTAACTGGTCTATCAGTTTCCAACTATTATAACCTCTTAATCAATGCCGTACTCGTCTTCACACGGGAGCCCAAGGCTGTAGACACCCATGGGCAAGCCCGTGGCACCTTAAAATAATCCAGGCTTCGCTTGACCTTCATCCTGGCGTCCTTGCCATTGGACGTATTTGAGGATTTGCTCCTCATGAACTCCAATGGTCGAAACAAAATAGCCAGGGGACCAAACTATGTTCTCTTTCCAATATACTCTTTTCAACCAGCTAAACTTTTTCCTCAGGTACCTACCGGTTACCCCTTTTATCCGTCCCACTACGTCACTGACTGCGTATCTCGGTGGAATTGTCATCACTAAATGTAAATGGTCTTTCCTGAAGTTTTGCTCCACTATCTCACAGCCAGGCATCATCTCTAACACCTTCGGAAAAAGTTTCAGAACATACTTCTTGGCGCGAGGATTCAGGATGCGGCGGCCATATTTTGGTTTCCAAACGATATGGTATTCTGCCCGATATACACTGTGCCCTGATACTGGTGTCTCCGTGCATCTATTATACGTTATTGCCGCCGCTCTCATTCACCCACGGGCAAGCCCCGTGGAACTCTGCCCTTCGGGCCCATCAGATCACAAATTCATGCTTAAAAGTTCGCAAATTTCATTTTTCCCCATAAATTTCCTCTTCACTAAAATCTGAAAACTCTTTTGGGTACATAGCCTCAATCTTATCTTTATATTTGTTTTCAAATATCCTTCTTCTAATTTTCAGAGTCGGGGTGAATTCTTCATCATATTCGGAAAGTTCCTTTTCCAATATTGTGAATTTCTTAATTTGTTCTATGCGTGATAATTCCTTATTTTTCTCTTTTATTTCTCTTTCTATAAGATCTACGATCTCTTCCTTTCTGGTAAGATCTGCAAAATCAGTATAAGAGATTTTGTTATCTAGGGCATATTTTCTGACCTTTCCTCCGTCTAGTATTACAAGGGCTGTTAAGTATTTTTTCCCATCACCAAAGACTATGGCTTGACTGATATAATGACTTGTTTTCAACAAATTTTCTATGTTTGAAGGTGTAATATTTTTGCCACTGGAGGTAATCAAGAGTTCCTTTTTGCGGCCCGTAATATGCAAAAAACCTTCTCCATCCAGGAAACCTACATCACCTGTATGCAACCAGCCATCGCGAAAGAGTTCTTCAGTTGCTTGGGGATTGTTCCAATATCCTCCACAAAATCCCCAAGAACTTTTCGCTAAAATCTCACCATCTCCAGCGATACTGACTTCTATTTCATCTATAGGCTTACCTGCCGTCCCAGCCTTGTCCGCCCCTGGACGGGTTATACTAATGAAGCCTTGGTGTTCAGTTAAACCATAAGCGTTGCATAAAGGTAACCCAATAGCTTTGAAAAATTCTTTTATTTTCGGAGGCATAGGTGCTGCCCCAGCTAAAGCCCACCTTATTTTCCTCCCTAAAATCTTACGAACACGCCTAAAAAAGACTAAGTAAGCAATGCTGTACAAAAAAAGATAGTAGATATATAGAATGTTTTTGCTTGATTTTTCTTCTACATCTCTATACCTGTATCCTACCCCCGTACACCAATTAATGATTTTTTTCCTCCACCAAGGTAAATCTTCGATTATTTCCAAGATCTTGTTATAGTGTTTTTCAAAAAAAAGTGGTGGCGAGAGAATAAGGGTTGGTTCCGTTTCGTAAATATTCTTAAACAGAGCTTCTATTGATTCAGCATATATTTGTGGATAGCCCCAATATATATGACGCCAGTGACCTTCACGTAGTTCCAACCCATGAGCCATTGGAAGGAAACTTATTCCCCTATCTTTTTCAAAGGATGGATAGATTTTATAAAGTTCATTAAGACCTGCAATCACGCCGCTGTTTGTATCGATCGAACCTTTGGGCGGTCCGGTAGTCCCTGATGAATAAATAATGGCTATTGCGTCATCAGGTTTCACCAAAAATATCCTGTCAAAGTAAACCTGATCACCGTTTTTAAAAAATTCTTCTTTCCCTAATTCGGACAATCGAGCAAGGCTCATTATCCTGGGATTATTCTCGGGTTTAAAATTACCAAAAACAATAATTTTCTCTAAACTTGGAGTACGATTCCATGCCTCCTTCAGTTTATCCAATTTTTCTTGGTCCCCAGCAAAGGCGATCTTGGCTCGTGAATCGTTTATAACGTGTGCACATTCTGTTGGACTGTTCGTGTGATAGATACCTGTAAAAATGGCTCCAGCATTTACAATCGCCTGGCAACAGTATGCCTGTTCTGGGCATGTCTCAGACATTGAAGCGATACGATCACCTTTCTCAACCCCCAGAACTATCAGGCCAAGGCTAATATGTTTAACCTTTTCACCAACTTCATTCCATAAGACCTCCTGCCATTTACCTTTATTCTTATATATCAAAAAGGCTTTATCTGCTTTTCTCTTAACTTGATTAATAAATACTTTTGGAAAAGTCTCTTCCTGTCTAGCAGACATCTCCTGTAACCTCCTCTCTTGGTTAAGTTATTTAACCGCCATCTTCTACAAATATCAGCTATGTTTATGAAATGCTTTCGTTGTCGGACCTCTATTCGGGTGTCAACAACCCTCGCAACAACAGATTAATTATCTGTACTACGCTCCTTCGGTCAAGACATTTTTAAGGCATCTAAGGTGCAGAGATTCATCTGTCAAAAAACAACCTCACCGCTTGGCTTACAGACGATTTTCTTAAACCAACCCATTTCCGAGTATCCCCCTCAAGCAGCCTATTTGAGCGATACCTGCCTCAAAGAGATCTCCTCAAATTCCTCTGGACTGATGTAGCCCAACTCTGAGTGAACATAGAGCTTGTTATAGTCTATCTCCATCCATTGACTAATCCTCTGCTTCGCTTCTTCCAAACTCAAAAACTCGTTGAGCCAAATGATCTCCTCTTTGATCGTCCTCAACATCCTCTCTGTCTCTGCGTTGCCTTTCGGATTGTCCTAGGAGGTAAACATCTGTTCAATCCCAAGAGTGGCCATGTCTCTCATAAAAGAGACCGCGGTGGGCTGAAAACCGTTGTCACTAATGAGTTCCAACCTTCGGCCCCTGACGATTCAATCAGGCCGTCATTCGCTCCACCCCATAAAAAGGTAATCGGGTAAACTGTTCTTCAATCAGATTCATCAATCGCTGGTTATAGCGGTCATCCCTCTCCGAGCGATAATAATAGGAGGCCCAGGAAAGACCTAACAGCTCACACTGACGGGAGATAGAGAGCATGACATGCTCCGGTTCAATCAGCCTCTTCCTTTCATCAACGGAGAGTCTGAGATTTTTTTTTCAACCACTCCAGCTCCACCTTGAGCTGTCCAATCTGCTGATAAAGCTCCGGAAGAAGCTCTTCCAGGTCCTCATCCTTCTTCCTCCGATGGTCCGAAAAGAGATGGGGAAGCTCTTCAAGAAGTTGCTTTCGCCATTGGCTGACCTGACTCCTGTGAACACCAAATTTACTGGAAAGCTGAGCAATGGTCTTTTCCCCTTTCACGGCTTCTAGGGCAACCTTGGCCTTGAGAGTTGCATCGTGTCCTCTTCGCATGCTGTGCATCGTGCCATACCTCTGTTCGGTTATGGCAGGCTAACATGCACCTTCTACCCCTGTCCAGTTTTTGGGGAGTATTATAATATTAAATTTTTCCAAGACTGTAACTTCGGTATTGAAAGCAGCAAATATGCCAGCTTTTCCTATCCCGATCTCCCCGCCGCTATCACCACGTTCTTCCCTTATAAATTTTACCGCTGACCTCGACGGTATTCTTATCAATTATCTTCTCTTTCCCCCAAGCATCTTTAAAAACGTTCCGCCGAACCTTCCCGATGAGCCGCCACCAAAAAAAATTGCATCATACTTGTAACCCGCTTCCATAATAATCCCCCTTTCATCAAATTGAGTTCTGTTATGAAATTCTGTTCACTAACCAACCTCCATTTAAATAAATGATTGCCTATGGACACTTACTAAGCTTCCCAAAGCTTCTTGACTAACTGGGCCTTCATCTCAACCCGAGGCAGAGAACCTTCCGGCACGAGATTTACGGCAGCCCTGAAATTCAGTTTCGAATTCAGTAGTGTCTCGATTTTTTTCTTTAGGTTTTCAAGGTCGGTGGCTTCCTTACTGTATTCCACCGCAATCTTAACGGGTGGGGTTACCGCAGGTCCTGGTTTATCGAGGACGACCTGGATCTCTCCGGTTGTCTTAGGTCTTAATGAGCCAACGACATCTCGAATCGCTGCGGGAAATACATTTACCCCCAGTACGGTCAACATATCATCTGTCCGTCCTAAACAGCGAATCCGGAAACTGGTTCGGCCACATGCGCATCGGTCAGTCCATACCTCCACATGATCTCTGGACCGAAACCGTATCATGGGGCAGCACTCCCGATCAATGTGGGTGTAAACCAATTCTCCCTTGAGTCCTTCTTTCATCTCTAATACTTTTCCTGTTTTTGGATCTATCACTTCGCATAAAATAAATTCCTGTCCACAGAAATGCATTCCTGCCTGTTCTAAACACTCCCCAAAAATAATCGGCGCCGCATCCGAGTTCCCCATCCCTTCAGTGACGATGCAGTCATAACCCTCTTGAATCATTTTTCTGATGGAGGGGATTCCACCTCCCTGCTCAGCTCCACAAATGATCTTCCGAATCCCCAGCTCTCTCGGGTCCATATTCTTCTTTCTTAGGTAATCTAAAAAATAGATCGCATAAGAGGGTGTGCAGTGGAGTACGTTTGCCCGGAGGAGTCGTGTTGTAAAGATGACCCTTTCCGATGCTCCTGTTCCAATGGGGACAAAGGTGGCTCCCAGATGCTCTATGGCATCCTTCACAGGAAGACCTCCAACAAAAAGGGTGAGACCGACAGCATGTATAATCACATCCTTAGGGCGAATTCCCCAGGTATAAATCGACCGTTCGGTGATTTGAGTCCATCCCTTATGATCATGGTGAGTAATCCCAATAAAGCTCGGATTGCCTGTTGTCCCTGAGGAGGAATGGATCCGAATAACCTTGTCCATGTCCACAGCAGCATGAGACCCGAGGGGAGGATCCTTTTCTTGGCTCTCCCTTAATTCATCTTTGGTGGTAAAGGCAATTTTCTCTAGGTCTTGGATGGACCGGATGTCTTGAGGAACCAATCCTACTTCCTTGAACTTTCGTTGATAGAACTTCGATCTTTTATAAACATACTCCATTTGCTTCCCTAATTTATCTTCCTGCATCCTTTGTAAATCTTCGGGCTGCATGGTTTCGACGGCTTCATTATGATACCTCTTGTCCCTATTCATTTTGATTCTACCCCCGGAAAGGAAATCTTTTTACATTCCAAAATGTTGTTCAAATACTCAAGTATCCAAATTGGAAACCCAAAAACCAAAAAGCATTATTTTCGCTTATAAGAATACATAATTGATAGAATCTTAGCTCTTTTTCCCCCTACACTTCTACCACTGTGAGGGATTATGGAGTCAAAATAAATGCTGTCCCCTTCCTCTAATATGTATTTTTTGCCATCGTACATAAATTCATGCGTTCCTTCAATGACATACATGAATTCTTCCCCCTCATGAGAAAAAACGCCCGCTTCATCAAATGCTGGCATTATGACATAGGGCTCCATATTCTTTCCGGCCTTTTTATGGGCCAACGCCTCATACTGATACCCATAAAGTGTTCCTTGGGTTATGACCTTCTTTTTTTCACTTTTCCTTACAATGCACAGCGGTAGGTTGGTTGGCAGTTCGGATTCGTCAGCAATTAAAATGGTAACGTCCGTATCAAGGGCACTTGCAATCTTAGCTAATGTTGAGAAAGGGGGCGCTTTATGAGAATTTTCAATTTTAGAAACATATCCCTTTGTTAAATTGCAAAGTTTTGCCAACTGAGCAAGGGACATTTTTTTGCTTTTGCGGAGGGCTTTAATATTCTTGACAATCTGTTTTTCGTCCATTCGTTATTTACGGAACTCCAGCTTCCTGTTAAGTAGTATCATAATAGGAAACCTCTGTCAAGAAAAATTTTGGTGTTGTGTTAGCAAAGGGAAAGTGTCCCCTGTAACTGCCAAGCTAAAATGTCCCCTATGGAAGGGGAAAAGATACTGATGAGTCAGAGGCACTTACAGAGGTGGCATCTCATGAAGATGGTGGAGGTAGGGCATATATGGGAAGACCTACAAGAAAGGACAGGAAAACGACAATTCGTCAATTTTTTATCCAGCCAAAGGGATGCTCAAAAGCCATTAAAGAATTGAGGGCTCAGGTGTTTTATGTTGCAGTTGATGGCGTTTAGTTGAAGTTAGATTCCGTTTTCGATTTCTGGTTCTTTTGGGTCTTCGGGGAGTTTTCTCACAAATTTTGTGCTCTTTCTCTGGATTATTCTTTTCACTGTTAATCCAAATATCAGGATTGGCACCCACTAAGGTTTGAAATGTTTTTGGGTCAACTTGAACAGTGGGTTTCCCAATAAGGAAATCTCCTATGGCCACAATGAAAGGATACTTCGTTAGCAGTTCATTAACGATCAGGTCGTCTTTTGAAAATTCTACCAACAATCTTAAAGTTTCTTTAGAGCCAAAGCTATTAAGGGCTTTACACAGTTCTTTGGAGGCTTTCCTTAAAGTCTCCTCCCATTCACCTCTATTCATCAGGTTACCTCCTTGATGTCCCAAAACCAACTCTTTGTGAGACACTTAAATTGAGAAATTTGCCTCTTAATTTTATTGAGGAATTCTTGCTAATATAATGGGGGTTTTTGAGACAACTACATTTGGGGCTGGTTGATACCCGCTGATCTTGTTGCCCTATGCACAACTGCTCTCGATAGTCCCAGTTCCTTTGAAATACCCCTGATGGACATTCCCTTATCTTTCATATTCCTTACTGTCCCTAAAAGTCTTTTATCAATTAATGGACGCCTACCCACCCGTATCCCTTTATTCTTAGCGTTCTGAATGCCCGCCCTGACCCTTTCCCTGATCAAATCCCTTTCAAACTCTGCAAATACCCCGATGAGGTTAGCCATCGCCCTCCCCGCAGGTATGCTGAAGTCAAGGTTCTCCGTGTAACTGACAAACTGGATACCTAAAGCTCTCAACTCTTCAAGGGTAGTAACCAATGACTTTAGAGAACGCCCGAAGCGATCCAGCTTCCAGACCAGTATCCCGTCAATCCGTCTTTTCCTTGCGTCTTCCATGAGCCGACCAAGCTCAGGTCGCCTGTCTTTGGCCCCACTCTCCCCCTTGTCAACATGCTCGCCAAAGACTTTCCACCGTCGGGCCTCTGCGTATGCCCTTAAATCCCTCAACTGAAGTTCGGGGTCTTGCCCTTTGTCCGTGGTGGAAACCCTGCCATAAAGCCCTACCTTGTCAGATTTCATTTCTTATTTACCCCCTTCCAGTTCCTTTGAGGTATTTTTTTTTACTTCATACTCATCAGAAGTAAGAAGGTCTTTCTTATCAACCCACGCTTCAATATCACCAACTTTATGCGAAGGAACTTTCCCATTATAGAAGGCTTTTTCTTCCGGGCCGCTCCTTAACTTAGATCGTTCGACCCATCCTTCTATCACGTTCTTGCTATGTGACCTCGCAATAGATTCATCGGTGGTTACAAGAAGTCGATTTCCTTGTTCACCTCCGATCATTCCACGGTAGACCTTAACATAGCCCTCCATCTTGCCTTCTTTTTCCTTTCTTTTTCTTCCCCAAGTATTCCTTCAAAGCAATGGCCAGTAAAGCAACCCGGTCGTGCTGAAGGGACCTGTAATCTAATAAGTCTTGGTTTGTTTGTCAAGTTCCATCATTGACTTTGTCAAGCCAATTTAGAAATGTCCTATTCTTACCAAAGTAGGAATGTCCGGTTTTCAGGGTTGAGATTCAATGGGTCTTCCTCGTTCATAACGATGTTTACCAAACTTGAATCTCCTCCAGGGATGACTGGGTGGGGGAGTGTAAGGTTTGCTCCTTTTTGTGAGAGTCAAAGGCTTCTTTTCTCTTGGAGGTCTCTCGGTGATCTCCCTAAATCTCAGGGCGCGGTTTTTATGGGTGATGTGTATAGAACCATCTATCCGATCTTGGACCATTACCCTCGAAGTATTGACCTTATCCTCAACCTGGTAGAGCTTACGGTTGTGTGCCACAGTGAAGTCATTTCGCAGCGTCCTCTCTGTCTTGATGCATAAAATCGCATCCAGAGCCAACCCTCTCCCTAAGAGCCTGTGTAAGTCGCCCCCTTCTATAGGACTCACAGAGAACCTCCGGTTATAAATGGGAAGATACTCCTCTAAGAAAGCATTGGCTTCTTCGATCGTCCTAATCCCTCTTAAACGCATCTCCTTGACCAACCGATCTTGAAACGTCCCGAAAAGCCGCTCAATCCGACCCTTGGCCTGCGGTGAGTTCGCATGCACAACCTCCACCCCAAGCTCTCTTAAGGCCCTCTCAAAATCGCTTAACGGTTCCACATCATTCAACTCCTCCTCGATGGTTGGTTTCGCCGTCGATTTATACGTCTTATATCGATCCAAATAAACGCTCAACGGTAACCCATACTTCTGGATATACCGCTTGAAACTGTCCATCGCAGGAATCGTCCCTTCATAGTCGTAAAACCCCCCAAACACTCTCCCGGTGGCATCGTCAATGATGCCCATCAAAACACACCATGGCCCTCTCCCTTCAAACCAATCGTGATGAGAACCATCCATCTGCACCATCTCTCCTTCATGCTGCTTCCGCTCCCTCCATTGACGATGTCTCCTACGTCTCCGGCTCTTCCTCCAGTCCCCCGTTCCAATCAGCCACATCCGCAAGGTCTCATCATTGACCCGAATCCCATTTCTCTCCAGAAGCTTCTCCGAGGCCAGGGTCGGACCAAAATCTTTGTACTGCCTCCGGTACAGGTTGATGACCCTTTCTTTCATCTTATCGGATATCCTCCGGTTTGACGGCCTCCCTCGCGATCTGTGGATGATCCCTCTGCTCCCTTCACTCCTTATCCGCTTAACGATCCTTCGAATCTGCCTCCCACTGAGCGACAGGATCTCCGCTGCCTCTACCTGCTTAACCATCCCCTCCAGAACCTTCTCAATGACATGCAACCGCCTCAATTCTCCCTGACGTGCCATAATCATGTCCTCTTCTGCCATCATGCCCTCCTCCAAAAAAAAGGGCATTGTAGCATGTCTCAAAGAGAACATTTCTATTTTGGCCAATTAGGACATTATCATTTTGGGATTACAGTTCCATCATTGACTTCTAAGGGGGCGGTCAACGGCTGTCAAAACAAGGCTGTTTGATACCAAACCTGTCAGGAAGGGCTTAAAGGATCAATATTCTAATTATATAAGATTCGGCTTGTTGGCCGTATTTCCGTGAGAACCCACTCTCCCCAGAGGTCGCCACAATCGCAAACAAAGATTTTGCTTGGCGTTCTTCTTTTAAGAGGGTCGTCAAGCCTATGAGGGTAGAACGTAGGATCGTATCCAAAGGGTATTCGTTCCCCTTTACAGGCAATATGAAGTTCTCCAGTTTCCCTCTTCCGCCAATTCGATGTCTCCGTATACGTTTTTCCGCCCTCGATATAGACCGTTCCAAAACGACTAAGAAGGCTCCCAGGTCTAAGGTTATAGCAATAGGAACACCGACTGAGGCAACCAGTTACAGGGTTCCACGTCCAATCCGTCCACTCAATTGACGTTTTACGCACGGGGCCTTAATAACTCCCTTCGGGTTTGTGGTCAGTCTTATCCTGGGAGATTTCCTCTCAAGCTTCGGGGTCATTCTATCTAAAGTCTTTTCCCGTTGTAACTTTCGTGGCTTCATTCGTTTTTCCTTCTTTTTTATCACCTGGCTCAGTGCCTGGGCAGCGGATCTGTATTCATTTCTCTTGAAGGGTTTACCAATAGCTTCCCA
>DBZJ01000130.1 GCA_002311635.1 Syntrophaceae bacterium UBA1163 | reverse complement strand
TTTTCTGGCATAGCTTATAAAGTCATCAGGCGAGAACCCATCGCACCTTTCTACTCTATGTACAACATCAGTGAAGAATCATTTTCAAAATATCGCGTTGTTTGGAAACGGATGGCCTCGAAAATGGTTGCGGTGGTTTTGTCCAGACTGCGAACTCCCTTTGGTTTGAAAACGGCCATTTCCACGGATACGACCTCTTTTTTTCCTGTGGAGGATGAAAAGGAAGCCCATTATCTTTGCGGTATCCTAAACTCAGATGTTGTTGACGGATATATTCGAAGTTTCTCTTCTGCCGGAAGAGGTTTTGGAGCGCCATCCGTAATGAGTCATCTTGCTATTCCTAAGTTTAATGGTGATAATAAGATTCATATGAAGATTGTCGAACTTTCTCAAAGGGCCCATGACTTGGTTGCCCACGGGAAGGAAATCGAAAAATTGCAGGATGAACTAAATGAGGCAGCAAAAAGGTTATGGAATATGAAATCCTAACCCCTTCAGATCAAAATTATCCTAAACGCTTGCTCCAACGCCTTGGGAAGGATTCTCCAGGGCAAATGTTCTACTGTGGCCCTTTAGGCTTCCTTAACAGGTTCACCATGGCCGTGATCTCTGCCGATTCCATCAGCGGTCTGGCCATGATGGCTGCCAATCAATTGCTGTTCACCATTCGTGAATACGATATCAATCTGATCGGTGGTTGGCACTCTGTCATGGAAACAGAGATATTCCGCCTCGGGCTATTTAGAAAGAATTTAACCGTGACCTTATTTACAGCAAAAGGCTTGGAGCGCGAAACCTTTGAGTCATTTCTTGAGACAAGATTCTACCCACCCCTCCATGAGTTTCCAGAAAGGCAGGAGTATTTCCGCCGGGCAAAGGAAGGGAATTTATTAATGCTCTCCGTTTCCCCTCCCAAAGAGGGCAAGATGAAGCGGCCAAATATTATAAATAGAAACTGGCTCGCTTGTGCCCTATCTGATGTCGTTTTTGTTCCCTTCGCAGAGAAGGCAACCAAGACGCTCTCATTGGCTAAACAAATTCTCGCTGTTCGCATTCCTGTTTTTACATCCGATCATGAGGATAATGAGGCGCTCCACCGATTGGGGGTTGCTGGATTATCACGAAAGTCAGTTGGCGGTTACCTGGAGAACCTCGGGGCAAATCGCGCTACCCCGTTTAAAGAAGAGCAGAATCAGGTAGTATTAAATGGACCAAATGTTGAACCAGAAGACAAATCCCCCAGGTTTCTTCAAGGGAAACTGAATTTTTAATTGAAGCCAAACTTCCCTTTCCTCTCCCACCATGCACTAAATTCAGATACAGACTTCTTGATAGATAAGAGGAACTGGGATAATATAAAAAGACATCAAAGATCCTGAACTTAAGGGAGGAAGGATGATAAAAGAAAAAGATCGTCTCAATGCTCTGCAGGTGGCTCTCAATAACGAGACGAGGGAGCGAGAGTTCTATCTGAAGCATGCGAAAAGAACGAAAAATGCTCTTGGCAAGAAGATGTTCCAGCAGATTGGGGACGACGAGCTGGAACATTATGAACGGCTGAAACAACTCCATCAAAAGTGGGCCAAACAGGAAAAGTGGCCCGAGACCGTCCCTCTCAAAGTAAGAGATACCATTGTGAAAGATATCCTGCTTGAATTCGTCAAAAAAGTGGATGAGACAGCCAAAGGAGATTCGGACGACCTGGAGGCGGTCCGAACGGCTATCGATTTCGAGGCCAAGGGGGCGAAGTTTTACGCTGAGCTAAGGGACAGCGTAACGAACCCTAAAGAAAAGCAGTTCTTTGATCTACTGGCAAGGATGGAAAATGAGCATTACGTTTCCCTCAAGGATACGGAAGAATACTTCATTGATCCTGCTTCGTGGTACCGGAAGGCGGAACATCATACGCTGGATGGTCAATAATCCTATTCGCTACATGACACTGCCATTCCTCCAAATATGGACTCAGAGCAAAAAGCGTCTGTCTTCGAACAAATCTATCAGGATTACCTGAGGCAACTGCGCCAGGTCGATCTTCCGAGGGTAGCCAATAGAATAGGAGTCGAAATGGAAGGGGACGCCATCCTGCTCCCCCTCTTCGGCCAACTTTATAAAATTTCCTCCGGAGGGATTGTGGGTCCTTCTGGAAAAGAACCGATTCACTCCGTCAAGGTGGTCTTGTGCCAATACCTTCTTCATATGCTGGTCGGGGAAGTGGACGGACAGGATTGGGTTTCCTATAAAGATTTTAAGGATGCCTCCCCGTTTGTAGGAGGATTTCAAAGCAATACAGAAAAAGCGATTGTAAAAAACTTCGCCGGAAGGCTTGAAACCTTAAAAAGGGCATGCCTCCAACTGGGCGGCAAGGACCCAGGCCTGGATTGGGGTTACCAACTATCGATGAAATTCGATCCCCTTCCCCTTATTCCCATCCTGCTCCTTTTTAATGATGCAGATGAGGAATTCTCCGCACAATGCCTTTTGCTGTTCGAGCGTCGGGCAGAAAAATATTTAGACATGGAATCCATGGCCATTCTCGCCTGGCTGCTCACCGACTATTTGAATCAATCTCAGGGCGATATGAGGACGACGGTCATGTAGGGCCTGAGCGGATCAGTAAGGCAAAAACCTGGACAATATCCAGCTCACGATGCTGATCAGAATTGAACCCAGGACCGCCCCCCAAAAACCACTCACGTGAAATCCCCTGACGAAGGCGGACACCAACCAGAGCATCAGCCCATTGATCACCAGCAAGAAGAGTCCCAGGGTTACCAAAGTGAGGGGGAGAGTGAGCAAAACCAGAACGGGCCGGATAATCGTATTGACAACCCCCAGCAGGAAGGCGGCTACCAGGGCCGCTAAGAAACCATCCACCCAGATCATTTTTGGAAAAAGATAAGAGATGATCAGAATGGCCACCATATTAATGACTAAACGAATGATGAAGAACATGGTTCCTCCTTCAGGTATGGATTCTCATTTATCCCAGTATAGGGCACACCGATGACAAGATCAATCCTTTTCTTGTCTAGGGAGACACTACAAAGACAATGTATGGCGGTTTCATCGATAGCGGAACACGGAGCCAGACGAAATCATTTCAGACGGAGCCTCTTCATCAGAGAATGGAAAAAGCGTTTTTTCCGGGGACCTTGGGAGAAAAATACCGTATTTTTTTTCATAAGATACGGTATTTACCTTATTCACTTTTCCTGAGCTTCTTAATAAGATGGTGTGCAAGTCTTAGATGATCTGCAGGAGGCTCAAATGAAGTGTCCCCGGTGTCACGGTATTATGGTTTTTGAAAAATTTTATGGCTCTCAAGAACACTTTTTTGGTTGGAGATGCGTTCACTGCGGTGAGATTGTCGACCAGGTGATCCTGGAAAATCGATCCTGGAAAAAATAGCCCCCCGAAGCAAGCTTACATCTGCAAGGAACAAAAGAAAGAGGCCGCTCTTCTTACGGATTGCTATTGAACGTGGAATTAGGTCGGACGTTATGCAGGTACCATCTCCGCAGTGAGACCTGAAAAGAAGCCTTCTTTGGCGCTCTCCCTTTCAATCTTTCCAAAGGCACACTCCACAGCTGCCTTCACTTCTCCCAAATCAATGGGCTTCATCGCCTGATAGAAGATTCCCGCTCCCCGAAGACGTTTCACCAAGCCAATAGATTCCTCTGATGAGATAACAATAATCTGAATCTTTGGATTGATATTCTTCAACAGGGGGACGACATCGCAGGCCTTTATCCCTTCGATCTCATCATCGATAAGGATGACATGGATATTCCCCTTTCGAACCCTTCGAATCATCTCACTCATCGACTTGGCTGTTTCCACTTTATATCCCATTCCATGGAAGAAACTGGAGAGCGATCGGGTCCAATGATCATCCTGATAGGCTATGAGTACCATTTTCGATTTCATGGTCATCTCCCTCCTATTCCGTTCCTCCTAGGTCTCCTACGTCTATACACGGATGAGGACCTCAGACTTTCTCGTAGGAGAGATCGTGGCTCCGATAAAGGAGGAAAGGAGGATGCCTGCTGGAATTAATTGAGCCAGGACCACGATGATCCCGAAGGTAAAGAAGAACATGAGACCAACAAGTCCTATTCCTCTCACGCCTCCCTTGTAAGCAATCCCGAAAGAGAAGAAGGCGATCGACATTACCAGAACCAGACCGAGGATTGTTAAGATCTTTCTCGTCTTCGCAGACATAGTGATCATCTCCTTTATTGCGGTTTCCTCTACTTTTTGACCGCCACGGGCTCAGCACCTGGAACACCCACTTCCTCTTCAGCTTTCCTCTCCTTCTTCAAAGCCATGGTAGTTGCGGAACCAATGAAGCTGAAGAAGAGAATCGCCGCTGGGATCAATTGAAGAAGAACAATAATCGCTCCAACAATGATGAAGATCCAGAGCGCGACCCCGCCCTCTTTTAGGCTGATCGACCTTGCAAATGCTGGAGAAGCCATGAGAGTGATCAACCCGGCCATTAACCCTACCTTTAATCCTTTTTTTGTTTTTTCCATTTTTAATTCCTCCTTTCTTCGACGTTCAACCTAAGGTAATGCATTTGGCGTGCCAGAGGAAAATGTTTTATTGAACTAATTGATATTATTGAATATTTCGTAATTTAGGATTTCTTATGAAGGAATATCTGGGGCTGAATTGAACATTCTATATATACATATTCTTGAAAAAAATGAGGTGTGATTTTGTAAGTAGCTGTAATTGTTAATTTTATATGAGTATTAAAATAGTATACATTTGAGCCTCCTGAAAATAAAAAAATAATACACCCTTCTGACCATCACTAACCTTTGCTCAAAACCTCTGCAACGCGGTCCCTGTAATCCTGACTACTCTTATCAGCAGGTATCACGTCGATTTCTGATGGAGAGGATGCGCCCAAACCAAGCTCCGCTGCCCTTGCAATCTGTTCTTGTTCGAATATCTTTGGCTTCATGATGCCTTCATTGCTTCCGAGAAGTTTCAAAATCGCCACTCCTACGGCGTCGATGGCAACCCGATCGGCAGAGGCAAGGAAGACTTCTCCCTTTGCAGGCGTTCCGGTCATCGGGCCGCCGTCCACAAAGGCATCGATACCGTCAAGGACGATAAGAGCAGGCTTAAAAGGTTCGTTAATCTCTGCAATCATCTTTCTTTGATCCGGAGAAGTGTGAAGCTCTTTCATATATTCATATCCGTGACGAAATGTAGGAACGACTCCGACATGAAGCTTTAGCGATAGAGTGAAGATTCCTCCGAACTGATGGGTCTTCAGGCAGCAGGTGGAGACGAGGCATTCTGCGTTGAGGATGGGTCGTGCGATCCGAAACCCGTTCGGCCAGTGACTCTTTTTAGGTTTGAACAGCACCCAATCCTTTTCATCAAGACGATCAAAGTCGATAACCTTTACATTCAATTTATCCAGGACGGGCAGAATGCCTTTCTTCTCCATGACCTCGCTGGTTAACGGATAGCTTCTTTCCCCAAGGCTGATCGATTTTGCGCCCATTGCCCAGATCTCTTCCACCAATGCTATTAATGTATCATTGTCTGTCGATCCCGGCGTGACATCTGCGGTATTAAAATTAGGTTTAATCAAGACATGCTTTCCTCTGACAGGGTTTACATTCAGTGTCTTCAACGATGTCTTTACCCCGTTCTTTCTATTATCCGTCTTCACCAAGGCGACATGACTTTTTGTGCTTGACATCGCTATTCCTCCCTTCGTACCCGAGAATAAGGTCCCACCAGCCGCTCCCATATATTTTAGGAAATCTCTTCGGCGAATCCCCTTCATCGGTTTCAGATTGCTCTTCTATCCCCAGCCCATGTTAAAGCTCCAATAAATGTCCGTTTTCTCTCAACCAGCGCCTATGTTTTCCGTAGTCCGGGAGAATAGATTCTAAGGTAGCCCAGAATTTTGCAGAGTGATTTTTTTCTCGGATATGGACGAGTTCATGAAGGAGGATGTAATCGATGACGGCCAAGGAGGCCATGACGATTCTCCAGCTAAAAGATAATCGATCATCCCGCGAGCAGGAGCCCCACCGGGATTTGGCGCTTGTTATTTTTATCCCTTTCGGGAACAGATGAACGCTACGGCTGTAATAATTAATTCTTTCGGCTATCTTTTCTTTGGCCTCTTTCTTATACCACTCGACAAAAAGATCCCTTGCCTCTTCCATGCAATCCTTATGAAGGATGAAATTACCAAAAGATAATCTTAAGGGTGGTTCCTTATGATGAGACTCACGAATTTCTAACGGATACCGCTCTCCTAAATATAAAAATTTCTCTCCAGGCAAAAACATCTTTTCTGCTTCTTTCGCCCGTTTTTCTTTCTCCGACAGCTTCTCGGCAATCCACGACTGCTTTCCCTCGATGAATCTCTCTATCTCCCATTTCGGCGTATGAAAAGGAGCCAGAATGACTACTTTCCCGCCTTCTTTGATTTGGAGGGAAATCGTCCTTCTCCTCCTTCTGCTCCTTATCAAATCGTAGTCAAGACGAACGGTCATGCCTTCACCATAATCGCAGGATTCTTTTCTATGGTCACCGGCTATCGCGGCAGTATTCTCCCTGTCTAAGGCAGAGGCTGCATCGCGAATCAGAACACCATTGACAGAATTTGCAGTCAGGACACGGATGTTTCTTGTCCTTGCTCTCTTCTAAACAGCAGACGAGTCCGTAAGGGGTCACCTCAAAACAGACTCCGTCTTCATATATAAATTTCTTGTCGCTTTCAGCCATTCGCTATGTTTACGATCTCTTCGCATTTAAATTGAAAACGGTTTGAGTAGAAATTATAAAATATTTTCCCTCCATTTGACCAATTGTCGTTGTTAAGGCCGAAATAGATTTCGCGCCTAAGAATTTCAAGGTCTATGTCTTATTTAAGAACCTAAAGGAAAAAGAGACTGCATTCGATAAGGACGCGGGAGGGAAGGTTAAAACTTTTTGAATTTAAAGCCTATTCTGTCTAAATATGGCGGAGCAAGCGTCATGCCCCGCAATTCGAGTAATCACGTTCACATCCCGAGAAAAACTTGAAAAAATGGCCTAACTTTCATTCATAACGATCCGTCCAGTTCATCGGCTACGGGTTTCTTGCACGATCTGCAGCGTTGGGCGCCTCTGAAAAGCGGCATACCACATGAAGGACAGTGATAGCGCTCACATTCTGCCCGTGCCCATTCGATGCTGCCCTTTTCATCCCCGTGTTTAGCTACTTTCGCTCGCCATAACGGGATCGCCTTTTTCATCACTCTTACACCAGTGCCGAAACCGAAATTCTCTATCCTACTGCATGGCCATTCTTCACACTGATGGCAGGAGTAGTAGTCTTTTGATTTCACACAATTTCTTATCGTGCACCCTTTGCAATAACCATAGAGCTTCTTGGGGGGATCAGCCTGCATGCAGCCAAGACATTCTGTTTCTTCTGGTTTTGTGCCGTAGAGGCTGCCCATCACAGCCCTGAATTTTTCATTCTGGTCCCTTGTCGCAATGTAAACTCCGCAGGCACCACAATATAACCCGCATGGCGCCATCAAATCCTTATTTCTAAATTCCTCCTCGGTCCATCCTTCCATATTCACACCCCCTCTTTTTTCTTTTTCTCTCCCCTTTTCTCAACCTATCTCTTCTTATATGTACTCACCGCTCCAAAGGGTTTCTATGTTTATTTGGCGACTTCATCGTCATTGTGATGCCGAACTTTATTGGTTCAGGAATCTTCTATACTCTCCTTCTCTCTGAATTCGTCTTTTCTCCTTAAGGTAAACCTGTTCTTTTTTAAATTTGAGTTTTTCCCTTTGGAGTTGGACTACGAGCTTAAATTGATTTTCTTTTTGCTTCCCTTTTTCTTCCATGAGCTTTTTCCAGGATTCAAATCGATCCTTCCTAAATGTGAGCCATTCTCGCCGTAACTTGAGTCTTTCTGCCTTCAGTTCGATATCTCTTCTTCTTAGCTCAAGATTTTCATTCTTTTGTTTGAGGTACTCTCCTATAAGGAAGTCCACTATTTTTTTATAAAGACCATTGTCCCTATTGTCTCTATCTTCGGAATTTTCGTTTCCAGGGATTTCCAGTATTGATTCGAGGGTAAATTTCCCATCCCCGTCATTTCCAATTGGCTTGTACAGGCTCTCCTCTCTATATTTTTTATTCATGTACTCTTTTATAGCCTTGTTTCTAACCCTCTTGATAATCGGGGTTATTTCCTCCAATGTGTGGGGATTAGATTCGAGTATTTGTATCCATGCTTCCTGAAAACCATCTTCGTAACGCGCCAAGAAAGGTTGTAGATAATTATTGACCTCGGTCTCACTCAAATTCATAGCAATCACCCTTCCGAATCAACCCGACAGGCACAAAGAAAAATTAGCAAAGTAGTCCGGAACTATTTATTAATTAAAGAAATTCAGAACCGGTCCTAATCTCTGTATTGTTGAAATCTCACCCCTCTCTTTATTCTCCCTTACTCTTTATTCTTTGGCTAAGTTGGTTTCTTGAAATTTATTCCAAAGGCCTGTAAGCAAATAGTATCTTTATGATCCCTTTCCAATACCTTTGCTGCCTCCTGAACGTGCTGTACCAACTCATTAAATGTCAATTTCTGACCATTTTCACCCTTCAACCAATAATTTTTCTCACCTTTATATCCCAGGACGTAAATACCATAATTCGAATCAGGAGCTCGGAGGTACTTTCCGACTAATTGATCGGTAAGCCCCCCTATAAGGTCATTTAATGACCAGTTGTCAGCCCATTTGACCTCAATAGAAACAGGAGCTATGCCAGAAGCTTCTATTCGTAAATCCGGTTTTTGTTCCAGGTCGATTTCTCCTTCTTGAGGAACATTATATCGATCCCTCGAACGCAAACGAAGCTGTCTTGCCAACCAGCTGCGTAATCTATCTTCCTTATCATCAGGGTGGAGGTCGTAGCGTGAGCTAATACAAACGCATTAAGTAAT
>DBZJ01000005.1 GCA_002311635.1 Syntrophaceae bacterium UBA1163 | reverse complement strand
CTTAATTTGGACAGCACTGATTTGAAGATGGATCAAAGACCTCTCTAATGGGAGGAATAAGCCAGATACTAAATACATTCCGCGTAAGTGAGACTGATGATCTTATAGGAAAGAAGATTAGGTATAAAGAAGAAAGAACTAAAGGGATGATGTCCCATTTTGAACCCGTACTATAAGAAGGAAACACTGGAGAATATATCGGGGAGGACCAATCGGTCGGGTTGGCCCTCCCAAATTTAATCTCGAAAGGAAGGAGTGAAAAAATGAATCTTGAAGGTCATTATAAAAAAGATACAGATGCACAACTAGAACAGACTAAAGAGTTATTTGAAAAAAGATTACAAGCTGAATTTAGTCAATCGCTATCAGATCATCTCTGGGAAGTGGTAAATGAAATTCATAGAAGATGGAAAGAAAGAGATATAAGTCTTATGGAGAAAATGTCACAAGTTTCAATACCCAGAGGATATAAACAACACTGGTCAGAGAAAAAAATCAGGAGAAAAATACTCTGGGAAGAAGAAGCTTGCACAAAAGGAAGAGAGGGCCAAACTATATTTTCCCGTGGACTTACAGTTGAAGAACAAAGAGACAATTTTAAAGAGGAGCTTAATCAGAATTATGGTTCATTGTATTCAATGTACAGAAAGGGAGCCATCAAAAATAATGAAGAGAGGATCAAAGAAATAACCGAAGCTCTGCCTCACACTATTTCTGGGTTAGTGAGAGATCGAAAGAAAGAAATATATAAAAGAAAGACATTTCTAAAAAATATCGATATCGAAATTGAAAAGTATATAATCTTCAGATATTACGAATCCTTTCTAAAGTATAAGATGTGTGAAAAGATACTTGAGGAGAGAAAAGCTTTTAAAGAAGCGGTTGAAGTTATCAGTGAAAGCAAAGGAGTAGAGATTCCAATTGAAACGGTAATTCAACTTGCCGTGCCTAAAGGAAAAGAAACCAAGGATGGTGAGCTAGGATAAGAATTATTTAAGGGTCAAAGAAAATGTCAACAAAAGTCTGGCCTGAGTGTTGATGGAATCGAAGTTTTAACTCAGTCCCAATTCTCTATGGGGGCCAATCTCACGCAAGGGGTTGGCCCTTTCCATTTCAGAAACGAACTGCTTTCTGTTCGGTCTTCCTAACCAGAACAAATAATAAACTAATAATTTAGATCTAGGAGGTTGTGCAATGAAGAGAAAGAAGTTGACGCATGGGATTACTTTCTTTGTTACGGCAGAAACGCACGAAGCGGTCAGGAAAGATGTGGACGAATGCCAGATTTCAATCTCGGAGTTAATGCGTGGATTGATTGAGGATTACCTGTATGGGACTCATTTCTACAGCAAACCGAGTTTGGGTGAAATGGAGATTGAAGGAACAAGTAATGAGGAGGCCGAACCTAATGAATAGTCTTGATATCGCACTGTCCTATCTAAAAAAAGGGATCTCAGTAATGCCACTCTGGAGCCCGGAGATGATCAGGAGAAACCCTCGGAAGGCATTTGTACAAAAGTTAGAGGGGAGGTTAAAGGAGAACTCAGAGAGCGAGAATTCAGTACCTGAAGAAGAAATCCAAAAGAAGGTGTTGATTGATGAATGCAAGACTCCTATCCTCTTCAACTGGAAAGAATACCAGGAAAGGTTGCCTACCAACGAGGAGGTTACAAAATGGTTCACAGACCACCCGTCGGCCAACATCGCGATCATCACAGGAAAGGTATCTAACCTGGTAGTATTCGATCTGGATTCAAAAGAAGCAGAGGCATATGCCGACGGAAAAGGGGGATTTCCAACCACTGCTCGAGCCAAAACTGGGAAGGGCTATCACGTCTATGTGAAGCATCCGGGAATCGATATCCATAACAGAATAAACAAGTCATTGAAGATTGATATCAAAGCCGATGGAGGCTATGTGGTAGCCCCTCCTTCAATTCATGGGTCAGGAGCTCAATACCAATGGGAAGAAGGTCTTTCTATCTTTGACCTTGAATTGGCAGAATGTACCCTCTGGATGCTTGACCACCTTAAAGGGATCACTGAAAAATCGACCGAGGAGAAAAAAGACAAGAAGCGTGAAGCCAGTCATGAGAGCGAAGGAAAAGCTCCCAGAAATAAGGAATTTCAGGATACATGGACAGAAATCCTTAGAACTGGATGTAAGGAAGGGGAACGAAACGATACTGCAACTCGTCTGATTGGGCACCTCTTCAAAAAGGGTTTGAATGAAGGTGAGGTCTGGGAATGGATCACCATGTGGAATGAGAAAAACAAGCCCCCTGTAGCCGCAAATGAACTCAAGAGAACGTTTGAATCCGTCAAGAGAAATGAGTCAGAAAGCAAGGATCAACGAATGGATTTAGACGCCTTCCTTGATACTGCTGATATGGTAATCAAGGAATACGATCAAAATTATGTCCGTGTTCCATTTGGAGGATTGAACCTCAGCCTTCTCGAAAGAAAACTAAATGGAGGGCTGATCGGCGGGAGACTTTACATACTCGGGGGTATCCCTACCTCTGGAAAGACGGTCCTGGCGAATAACATCACTGATAACATCTGCTTGAATGGCAACCCGGTCCTCTTCTTCAGCTATGACGACGGCCGGGTTGAATTGCGATATAGAACTCTGGCAAGGCTGTGTAAAATGCCCATACAGTCCTTCAATGTGAAATCTCAACCCACAATCAAAGATCTCTGTATTGACCCTCAGATCAAGAAGGTAATGAACCTTAAATACGTCGTTGAAGCGATGATCCCGGTGGAGGAATGGAATGAGCCTATCGAACAGATTAAAAAGAAACATAGCAGGTCACCCGTCCTCGTCATTGACTATCTTCGTAAGCTCAGGACAAAGACAAAGTCGCAGGATGAAAGACTCCGCATTGAAGAGATCGTTGGCCAACTTACAAATCTTGCTAAGACCTGGAATATTCCGATCATAGCAATCTCCGAATTGGCTAGGGATTCCTACAAGTTGGGTCAGAAATTAAGCATGGGGTCGTTTAAGGAAACTGGCATGATTGAGTACGAAGCGAGTTGGCTGGGGATCCTTGCCCCAGTTGAGGAAACCGACGGAGGATATCAACTCAAGCAAGATTGGGAAAATATAATTCATCATGACGGGACCATAGACCTAATTGTTTTCAAAGCAAAAAGAGGAACCGGATTCACTGGGAAGATCCCCTTAAGAGTAGACAAGGAGTACATGGTGGTGACAGACCGCCTGGCTATTAAGACTAACAAGAAAACCTCAATATTTGGACAGGAGTGAACATGACAAAGCAAGAAGCAACCGATATCTTTTTGAAAATTCGTTCTGAATATTTGTCCCTACCCTTTCCGAAATACCAAAATGCTGACCTTGAGGATTTGAAAAAGAAATATGAAATACTTGGAAGCCTGAAGGATCATCTGTCGGAAAATGCTCTATATCATCGCCTGATGAACTCCATCTCTCAGACCATCGCCAGGTTATCAAATAAGGGTACCTGGTTCAATATATCTGAGAGGGGAATCAACAAATCCATTCCTCCTGTTATTAAGAAAGGCGAGAAGGAAATTGAGTTCCCCTTTAAATGGGTGACAGGACGGTCTGACCATGCCTGCTTCATTAACGGCTATTGGGACGACAAGAATTACATGGTGATGGATGTGCTAGGCTACTTTCTCCTTTTAAAAGAAGGGGGAGACCGGCTTCCAGAAGACAAATCGAATGTTTTTGACGACCTCGAAAGCATTAAAGCACGGGAGATGGAGTTGAATCAACAAAGAGATGAAAAAACCAATCAACTGCCCATTGAGGAGGCTTTCAGGAGTCAGAAGTACTCAGTAAGGTTTAACGATGCTTACTTTAGGAAATTTACGGGAAAGTGCAAGATGCATTCAAATGAAATTCTTAATCTTCTTCTCGAAACCTCCCGAGTTGAATTTAGAATTGCTTTTCCTGTCCGGCTCCAGGAGGGAAGCAGATCCGGGATAAAGGAAAAATGGTACAGCATGAACCTCTTTAGCAGGCCCTTTGAAATGGGCTACACGGAGGCAGCAAGGAAAGATGGGATCGTCCAGGAGAGAACTTATTACATCTTTTTTAACACAATTCTTGGAGAGCTCTTCGTCCATAACCTCCTGACCAAAGGATATGACCGGGTCAGCAACAGCCTGTATAACCTTCCGCCATCAGCACAGATCTTTTACAGGCGTCTCCTTATCCATCATGATTTTCACAGAATAGAGCTGAACCTCGAAACCATTGCAAAAAAGTTGAACTTTACGGATAAGAATAGAACCAATCTCATGAGTAGTATCGAGGAAAATTCACTAAAGCCTCTGGTAAGGAAAGGGTTGGTCTTGTCCTATAAAAAGGTGGAGGGTCTTCATGGAGTTAAGTATGAAATCCTTCTCCCTGATAAAAAGCAGAAAGGGATTGAGGGTCTGGAAAAATACATCGAGGGTCCGGAAAAAACAATTGAGGGTCTGGAAATCCCACCAAAACAATAACCTTTTAAGATTATTATGGATTCCGATGATTCTTGGCTACACCAATATATATTAATAAATATAAAGGACTTAAAATCAAAAAACCTTCCCGATGGGTCGGTTTTTTTTGTACCATTTTACTCTACTCTTCCTCTCCTATAAGACTGAACTAAACAAAACTTTTTAGCTTCAACTTTTTTGTTGGAACTAGTTCTATTTTTATGAGAAGGGGAAGAACTATTAAGAGGAGGAGGAGGAGGAGGAGGAAGAGGAGAAATGGTAAGGGATAAATATAAGGCTATACGCCTCGGGAGTAGCTTGAAGACCAATTACAGCCGTTATAGACCTTTATTGTCTTTAGTCTGATTGATGGTGTGAAAAGCTAAAAGAGATCCTTAAATGCATGATCGGTGAAATGAACCACTCCCTGGGCT
>DBZJ01000001.1 GCA_002311635.1 Syntrophaceae bacterium UBA1163 | reverse complement strand
ATAATGTCCATGGTGGCCATGGCAAGCCCGGCTCCGTTCACCATACAGCCCACGTTCCCATCCAGCTTGATGTAATTCAAATTATATTTCGATGCCTCGATCTCAAGGGGGTCTTCTTCATTAAGGTCCCGAAGTGCGGCAATCTCTTTGTGACGGAAGAGTCCGTTGTCGTCAAAATTCATCTTTGCATCGAGGGCGATCAAGTCACCTCCCTTCGTCAGGACCAGCGGGTTTATCTCTGCAAGGAGGCAATCCTTCTCAATAAATGCCTTGTAAAGCCCGGAAAGGATTCCTCGCATTTTCCCTACCTGACCCAGTTCAAGCCCCAGTCCGAAACCAATCTTGTTCGGATGAAAAGGCCTGAAGCCTGTGACGGGGCTTATCCATTCCTTGATGATCTTCTTCGGGGATTCCGCAGCCACCTTTTCGATCTCTACGCCACCCTCCCGGCTCGCCATAATTACCGGACAGGCTTCTGACCGGTCAACCACCATCCCCAGATAAAGCTCCTCCTCGATTTCCATCCCTTCCTCAATCAGGGCCTTCCGGACAATCCTGCCCGCAGGTCCCGTTTGATGGGTGACCAGTGTCATTCCCAATATCTTTTTCGCTGCATTCTGTGCCTGCTGTGCCGAATGAACAACCTGGACCCCTCCTCCTTTCCCTCTTCCTCCCGCATGAATCTGCGCTTTCACAACGATGGTCTCCGTTCCGATCTCTTTGGCAATTCTTCCGGCTTCTTCCGGTGTTTCAGCCACCCTCCCCCTTGGAACTGGGACCCCGTAACTTTTCAGGATCTCTTTGGCTTGATATTCATGAATCTTCATTATGTTTCCTCCCTCTCCCAAAATCAGGTGGGCGTATTATAACGGATTTGTCCGGCCTAAAAAAGAAAAGATTTTATATTTTTAATACTGAACAACCATGGAGATCGTCTGAAGTTCTTCTCCCATTTTTCTTTGCAACGAATTTCGCTTATTAAAATATTAAATCATGAAGACAATGTAAAAAAATGTTATCTTAAGGACAATTTGTACAGCAATCGAACGTCTTTAAAAGATGGATTTATTAAAGGATCAAAAAATTCAATACATTAAGAATCTCAGTGTTGTGGCATAATAATTGCCTCTTTAAATCGGTGATTCAACTTCCATACGAAGAACACATTTAGTGAGGCACCCCGTGAGATTTGATCGACTGCCCATCTTATTAGCGATTCTCCTTTTTTGTTCACTCCTTCCTTTGTCTGCTTCAGCTGCAGCCGAATCAACCGGCACTATAAAAAAAAGAATCCGAGTAGATATAGATTCCAATGGCAGCAAAATAGAACTGCACCCCGGAGATGAGATTCAGATCGAGCTTCAAGGGGCCGGTGCAACGGGGTATGCCTGGTACTTCGATGAACTTGATAATGACTTCTTCGAACTGATTCATGAGGGAAGAAAAATTCACGAGAAAAGCAAGGAGCTTGTTGGTTCTCCCACCCTGTACACCTGGGTATTCAAAGCCCAAAAAATAGGGAAGAGCGTCATAAAGATGAGCTATTACAGAATATGGGAAGGTAGGGACAGCGCCGTTCGACGATTTGAGGTTGAGATAAACATTATCCCGTAACTCATCTCTAAGAAAGAAAAGCGGAGGATTGATGATTGGAAGACCGAATAAACTTTGGATGTGGATAACCTATCTCACATCTCTCTTCTTCCTTCTGCTGAATACGAACCTCTCTTTCTCGGCGGAAATCGATGAGATCAGAAGGGCGATTAATTCCCATGGTGCAAAATGGATAGCTCAAGAAAATCCAATCTCTCTTCTTCCCGAAGACCAGAGAAGGATGAGATTAGGAGCATTGGAGGAACCGGCCCTTCCGGAGGGGATGACGAATAAATTTTCATATGCCCCTGCTTCAGTGCCATCCGCATTTGACTGGAGGAATGTGTCCGGAAATAATTTTGTCACACCCGTTCGGGATCAGGGGAACTGTGGCGACTGCTGGGCTTTTGCAGTCACCGCGGCCCTTGAATCAAAGGCACTGATCACCTTCAACTGGTCAGGGACGAATCTGAATCTATCAGAACAAATTGTCCTTTCCTGCAGTGGCGCTGGGAGCTGCGATGGGGGATCTCCAACGACCGCATCGAGGTTTCTTACGACTACAGGTACGAATCTCGAAAGCTGCTACCCTTACACGGCCCAAAATGGTAACTGCACCTCTGCTTGTCCAAATTGGCAAGACAGCACCTATAAGATTAATAACTGGAGTTATATATCCAACGGTAGTTCTCCCGCTGCCTCAGCTCTGAAAAATGCCATCTACTCGAGTGGACCCGTGGTGGCTGTTTTCGATGTATATACCGATTTCTTTTCTTACTCGTCCGGAGTCTACTCCTACGTGAGCGGCAATTACGAGGGGGGACATGCCATATTGATTGTGGGTTGGGACGATGCGGACAGCGCTTTCATCGTCAAGAACAGCTGGGGCACTTACTGGGGTGAATCGGGTTATTTTAGGATCGCCTACAGCGAGTTGACAGGGAAGACGAAGTTTGCGCAAACGTCATATTCCTACGGGGACGTACCTCCGGTTTCTTTTTCCTATGTATCTCCTCTCGACGGGGCGTCCCAGCAACCCGCAGAGGCGGATCTGGACTGGGAAGATTCGGTTGGGGCAACATCCTATGACGTTTATTTCGGGACTACGAATCCTCCTCCTTTCTTGATCAACAAAACGTCCAGTTCTCATGACCCCGGGACACTTAACAACGGAAAGACCTACTACTGGCAGATCATTTCAAAAAACAGCGGCGGTAATACGGCTGGCGCCATCTGGAGTTTCATCACGGCGACGGTGGACACCACTTCTCCTCGACCCCCGACTGGACTCAAAATTACTGGTTCTGCAAACTAAGTATGCCCCCCGCCGTCTTTTGGAATAGGAACACCACAACTTTTCAAGATCTCTTTTACCTGGTGTTCATGAATCTTCATTATGTCTCCTCCCCCTCTTGAAAATAAACGGGCTTATTATAACGAATTCCGTCAGCCCAAGAAAGGGAAAAATTGGTTGGGACAAATTGAAAGAGGTATTTTGGGGTTTAGAATTGAATATCTTGTCCCCGAAGATTTCTTCCTGAAATCCACGAGCCACCATTTAGACAAAGCGTGCTTGATTTCAATTGTTAATCATCGATGCTTTTTTTTGACATTCAACTTCCTTTTTTGTATATTCCATTCATCCCAAAGCAAGGTCTTATCATCAAAACTATCTTCCGAAAAAGGATCCTATTTAAGATTGCTGAGTGTCTCGGGTACGAGTTCTGACAGTGCGGGAAATATGTGCATGCTGCGGGTGATCGATTCTACACTCTCTTCATTTGCCATTACGTTAACCACTTCCTGGATGAGT
>DBZJ01000221.1 GCA_002311635.1 Syntrophaceae bacterium UBA1163 | reverse complement strand
CACATTTTTAGAGGTTGCCTTAACTATTAAAAACATTCTAAAAGCCGATGAATTTCACCATCTGAAATTTAAAAGGGCATTTCTTGATGAAAAAGCATACAAAATGAAATACATGGATATGAACACCTAACATCGCCTTCAACCAGACGGGGGATAACGCCGGTGTTTTTTTTCATTCTGGCCTAATTGCCCCCGCTGGTTAAGGTCAACGTTGAGGCTATAGAAGAAGTCAATCTCACACGAGACTGGTAAGTTGGAAGAAAATACGATCTCTCAGGATGCTCTGTATGCGACGATCTCATGCTGGGGAGGGGTCAAGAGAGACTCCCGGAAACCACCCCTAATCGTGATGTTGGACTTTTTCTACAGGCTCGTAAGGAACATAGATGAAAAAGGCTAGGACTAAGGAAACATTGAAGTCAGAAAAGCCAAGAAAGGTCGTTAAAGTCTTGTTTGCCGTCATCTTACCATTACTACTTGGCTTGTTGGGATTGGGTTTTCAGTACTACATTTCAAGGCCTAACATTATCATTGATAGTGTCAAACCGCACGGCGACGATCCGTTTAGGGCGGAGTTCATAGTCAAGAATGCGGGAATGACAAAAGCCTATAATCTAAGAACGCTGCTAAAAAGACCAGAATTCATCACAGAAAACAGGATTACTGTTCGGTCTGCCCACGGTCACTCGCCGACCTTCGAAGACAATTCCAACATCCGAGGGGTCGATCTAGTCCCCCAGCAAGCGTGTTCCTTTTCAATCAATAGCTATATTGAAACAACCAGGAGTGGCGATGACGTCGATGCGATACTTAAGAACGAAAGCCTTGGCAAAGTGGTAAGGGCCGTTGTTACCTTCGCTTTCAATTATACTGATTTTCTCGGTATCACGTACAAGAGCGAGATAACATACCACACGGTAAATCATGACAGCAGTATTGAGTGGGCGGTCGTTGGACCATACAAATCGAGACTGTAGTTCCTAACCCAGCGCTTCAGCGGATCGCAGATAAACCGGGCTCCCTGTAAGCCTCAGCGTGTGCTCCGACGGAGGTTTGATTGTTGTAATAAAATGTGCTCGGGAGAGGGCAATCGGGGTCAGCCCCTGACCGGTGGCAGCGTCAAGAACATAAGCCGTTATCCAAGGCAATCCAGCGAAGGCCTTGTAGCCGTCGCTGGCCTAAATCATTAAAGATATAAACGAAGAAATTATACTCTCCTGGAAATGATTCCGAGCTTGCAGTAACTCATTGAGCTTGCAAAATATATAACAACTTATATAATATACTATTAATGATGAAGCCGCTGAACTTCGTGGGATCGAGCCTCGATGATCTTAGGAATTTCCCGAATGAAGCTCGCCGTGCCGCAGGCTTTGAGCTCCGCGCGGTTCAAAACGGACTCGAACCAAGTGACTGGAAACCAATGCGCGTGATCGGCCCGGGCGCGAAGGAAATACGCATCCACGTTTTGGGCGAGTGGCGAGTAATCTATGTCGTCAAGCTTCGCGATGCGGTTTACGTGCTTCATGCATTTCAAAAGAAGACTCGAAAAACGAGCCAGCATGATATCGACGTAGCGCGCCAACGGTACAAGCAGATTGGAGGCAACTTATGAGAGACACCGTTACTAAATCTTCGGGAAACGTATTCATTGATCTCGGGTATTCTCCGGAAGAAGCAGCCATTCTTCAGATGCGTGCCGATCTCATGGCTGATCTCCGGAAGTTCATCAAAACCAAGAAGCTAACGCAGGCCAAGGCTGCCGAACTCCTTGGCGTTAGTCAATCCAGGGTATCAGACTTAATCAGAGGCAAATGGGAAAGATTTAGCCTTGAAATGCTTATCACTCTTGCGACGAAGGCCGGCATGCATGTTACTCTGAAAAAAGCGGCATAAGACTGAGGAAGAGGCAGTCGGGGTCAGCCCCTGACCGGTGACAGCGTCAAGAACATAAACCGGTACCCAAGGCAATCCAGCGAAGGCCTTGTAGCCGTCGCTGGCCTAGATCATTCAGGACATAAATGAAGAAATTATACTCTCCTGAAAATGATTCCGAGCTCTTGACAATATATGCACAAATCATGCATATTGATGCATATAGAGACAGGAGGGTGGCATGAGAACGACCTTAAACATCGAAGACAACCTGATTAAAAAGGTTTCAAGGCTGACAGGCATTAAAGAAAAAACAACACTCGTCAAACTTGGGTTAGAGGCACTCATTTCAATGGAAAGCGGTAAGAGGCTTGCCAGGCTGGGCGGAACCGAAAAGGGACTGAAAAGGATACCCCGCCGGAGAATACCGGAGAAATGAAATGGTTCTCGTCGATACCTCCGTATGGGTATCTCACCTTCGTCATGGAAATATTGGTCTTGAGAAATTACTGAATAATGGAGAAGTTGTATCCCATCCCTTCATTGTCGGTGAGCTTGCCTGTGGGAATCTCAAAAATAGGCGTGAAATCCTTATAGATCTTCAATCACTTCCTATGGCAATCTTAGCCGAAGAAAGAGAAGTCTTAAAATTCATTGAGAATTATCGACTTATGGGAAAGGGAGTAGGCTATATAGATGTCCATCTGATTGCGGCGGCTCTATTAACGGGCGTTCCCCTTTGGACCTTCGACAAAACCCTGGATAAGATTACTAAGAAAATCGGCATAAATTATTGATGAGAAACGATCCAGAGCAAAGCGACAAAGAAGTATTTGGGAGGCAAGAGACGAGGAAACCATCATACTTTTGCCCTTGATGAGCCGTAGTATTATCTTCCTCCGGTAGAAGTTACGCAGGATGTTATCTAGAGAACAAGAGACTTTCTGTGGATTGAAACTTCTCCTGCTTGAGTTTGAAGTTCCAGGTAACCTCTTAGCAATTCCTTTTTCTCATCGATTGATATCTCGCTGAGGTTGAAATATTTTTTCAGTCTTAAGATATTTTCATTCTTCTGGCCTCTCAGATTTGAAATCTCTTTGGGGTGGCAAAAGAATAGAGCATGCTCATTTTTCTGAGCATCGTGAAGAAGAGATGAAGCCATGTCGAAAAAGATGGCCGATTCCACAAGCTGTCGAAAGGCAGGGTGGTAGGGCCCTGCGAGAAAATCCCTTTGCAACTCCTTAGTAGGCTGAAGGCCGATGCGAGCGATTGAGAGGGATGAAGTTTCCAATCTGAGAATGCCTTTTTTAAGCCACTGAACAGCCTCTTCCAAAGACAGGGGGAAATATCCTCCATTTCTCCAGAGGATTTCGAGGGGAGCGCCTTTAAGGACGAGCGTAGGATGGATCCTCACGAAATCGGGCTTGAGTTCCATGACCCGATCAAGGGTTTGTAGAAAACGATCGCACGTATCACCCGGCAGACCGATCATCAGCTGAAGTCCCACCTCGAAATTTCCGCTTTTTAATCGGAATACGGCGTCGATTGTATCTTTTGCACAATGACCTCTATTGGCAAGCGTGAGGACTTCATCGATCATCGATTGCACTCCGACTTCTATAGTCTTCACCCCATATTCTTTGAGCAGGGAAAGCGTCTCTTCATCCAAGGCATCAGGTCGGGTGGAGATGCGAATGGAATCGATCAGACCAGAGGCGAGGAAGGGCTGAACTTCTTTCAGATAACGAACTTGATCATCTCTATGGATCGCTGTGAAACTCCCGCCATAAAAAGCGACCTGTTTCTCCCTGTTTTTCTTATCGTGAGGGATTCCAGAAAGAGAGGCTTCGATAAAGTTTCGAACGGAAGAGGGGGATGGGAGTCCTTCGGCAGCTGCCTTTTGATTGCAGAAGAGACAGCGTTCACGGCAGCCCAGATTGGGAAGAAAAATAGGAATGATGAGGGGATTTGAGGTCATACGACCTTTAATTTCAAATTTCAGATTTCAGATTTCAAATTTAGAAATTTAGGTCTCAGGTTTTTCAATTTGCAATTTGCGATCTGCAATCTGCAATTCTTCAAGGGCATTTCTGGCTGCTTCCTGTTCTGCCTCTTTCTTGCTTTTTCCCCACCCCTGTCCTTTTACTTCATCCCCGATTGCGACGGATGCCTGAAACCTCTTATCATGATCCGGTCCGGACTCATTCATCACCCGATACTGGGGAGACCCGCCATGAGACTGCTGGGAGTATATTTGCAGAAGGCTCTTATAATCATCGAATGCCACAGACGGGGTTTTGGCCTGAAGATAAGGTTCGAAATGTTCCTGAATGATCTCCAATGCCTGGTTGAACCCTGCGTCCATGAAGATCGCTCCGATCAAGGCTTCATACGTATTGGCCAAGATGGAAGATTTTTGCATCCCTCCGTTCGACTGCTGGCTTTTCCCGAGGAGGAGGTAGCCTTCTAATTGAAGGTCTTTAGAGAGGGACGCCAGGAAACTCCTTTTCACCAGCTGGGATCTGATCATGGAAAGGGTTCCTTCCTGGGCGTCGGGAAATCTGTGAAGGAGAAGGTAGCTAACCGCAAGGTTGAGGACCGAATCTCCGAGAAATTCCAAAACCTCGTTGGCACCTTTTTCTGGATGATTGGTTTCATAGATGAACGACTTATGCGTGAGGGCCTGGTCGAGCCATTTGATCTCTTTGAACCGATAACCCAGACGGCCTTCCAATTCTTTTAGAGATGCCAATCTCTCTTCGTCCATGCTATCTCTCCAAAACTTCTCCGGTCACACCCTTTTCAGCCAACCCGGTCACCCTGACGGTCCATTCCCGATTGACCCGATCCTGATGGGCCATCATCCCGTTTTCGTTGACGAGCAGAACGGGGACGTAGTTTCGGGAAAGCCCCTTCCATCTCCCGGCACCTTTTTCTTTACGGTCTTCTATCAGGACGCTTAGCTCCTGATCGAGAAACTGGCGATAGAAGGCCAGGCGTTTCTGTTTTCCTAATTCCCTCATCGCCTCAGCCCTCTTCTTGATCTCCCTTTCATTTACCCTCTCAGGGAATTGGAACGCCGGGGTTCCCTTTCTCCTGGAAAAGGGAAAAACATGAAGATAAGAGAAAGGCAGAGATTCGACGAACTCATACGTATGCTTAAATTTTTCTTCCGTCTCCCCTGGAAATCCTACGATCACATCCGCTCCGACGGAGAGCGTTGGAATCCTCAGATGCAATTCGCGGATGAGATCGGAAAGATAGGAACGGTCGTAGCCTCTATTCATCTTTTCCAGAATCTCATCGTCTCCGCTCTGGATCGAAATGTGAAGATGGGGGCAGATCTTCGCGGATTGCGAGAGGGTCGAGATAAGTTCCGTTGAGAAATCTCCCGGCTCGATGGAGCTGAGCCGGATTCGATCAGGTGTCTCCTCTTTCTCCAGCTGTCTGATGAGTTTTTCCAAAGGAAAGGGAGGACCGAACTCCAATCCATAGGCGCCCAGATGGATGCCGGTGAGGACGACTTCTCTAAAACCCTTCTCTTTCAATACCTTCAAATTTTCAATTACCCTTTGGGGCTGAAGGCTCCTCGATCGACCCCTCGCATGAGGAACGATGCAATAAGTGCAGCGCCCATTGCAGCCGTCCTGAATTTTCAGGAAGGCCCGGGTGTGACGATGAAAAGAATGAAGAGGCGTTTCTGAAAACTGTACCTCCTTCTGAATATCCTCAACCCGAACCTTTGGAAACTTGCCTTTCTGCATCAAGGAAAGCAAGTCAGGGATTTGGTGCTTTTCTTTATTTCCTAAAACATAGAGCTCGGCCTTCATCTCTAAGAAGGCGTCTGGCTCTACCTGCGGATAACATCCGGTCACAATGACCAGAGAGTTCGGATTGGATCGCAGGGCCCTTCGAACCAGCTGTCTCGACTGAAAATCGGCTCGGTGAGTCACCGTGCAAGTATTAATGATGGCGACATCTGCCCCTCCCTCGAACGGAGCAAGAGCATAGCCCCTCTGTTCCAAGGCGTCCATGAGCGCCTCGGACTCGAACTGGTTCACCTTACATCCGAGTGTAGCTACCGCAACAGTGGTCATTTTTGAATCCAACAATGCCCCCTCACCCTCCCCTCTCCCCGCTGGGGAGAGGGCGGGGTGAGGGGGATTCTAGTCTCATCAGAGCTGGGCCAGTTTGATCTTTCCCCAGACGCCCATCTTTTCCTGAACGATAATCAGTATCCCCTGCACCCCTGCGATCTCTTTCCCAATTTGAAGACCCGATTCGACATCTTTTTTCTCCTTGACGACATTCCCGACAGCCGTGGCAGCGGCATCGGCAAGCGCCGCAGACTTAGAGAGAATGCAAACAGCATCTGCTTTCCCAAAGCTGAGAGAAGGGCCCACCGTCCCCGAGGAGGTACAGACGCCGAGAGGGGTTTCTTCGGGTGAGATTACAATCCCTATCTTAAGACTGAGAGGAGAATTGCCTGCATAGATTCCGATGGTTCGTTCCTTGGAGGCGGCCAAATAGATATCCCCTCCGTTTTCTACGATCACCTCTTTCGAGAACTTGAGCAGATCTTTCGAGACCGATTCGGCTATGGCCCCGGCCACGGCAGCCATGGGACCGACATGGGCTAATTGGGAGGTTCGAATCATCTCTCGGACAATCTCCGGGGCATAAGGGTCATCCGCGAGGGGGACGAGACTTTTTTGGAATTCAGGGTTCATGGCGATGTGGGTTTCAAGCTGATAACGGTATCTGAACACCGATTCTCTGGTCTCTTTCGAAAGATCTCTGTCTGCCCGGACGAGGAGATCGGTTTCCTTAACAATGACCTCAAATTTAACAAGGTCGTCGGTCTTTACCAAATTTCGGTAAGTCCGCTTTTCATACATGCTAAGCCCTATAAGATGTTCATTATAATATCCAGAAATATTAGGTGTCAATTTGCTAAGTATTTGATTTCTTGCAATTTGTTGATAAGAAGATGTAGAATTTTTAGTATGAGCCAAGACATCGTTCCGGCAGACAAAGAATTTAGAAAAAGATTCATTGTCTTCCTTATGCTTATCGTAATCGTTTTCGTCGTCACCATACTCTCCATGAAAAGTTATCTGGATCAGATGGAACAACTAAGACGAGAGGACCCGGGTTTAGCCGGGAAGAAAGTTGTGTTATTGCTTAAATGGTGGATGGGTTTAGGTTCCTTACCTATCTTAGGCTTGGCGGTTTATCAAATCATCCTGGCAAGGAGGGTCCTGAAATCGGGCCGATTTCCGCCGCCGGGGATGAGGGTGATCAGGGATACGAAAATTCAAACCGGAGCTAAAGCGGAAAAGGTGGCGATCTCTCTCATCGTCCTTTCATCTATTATAAGTGTGATCATCCTTTTCTTGGCATGTTTCCCATATGCTTTTGAAAAGAAACTGTTGAAAAAAAGTTATGATGTAGACAGGGGCGTCTCAGAGAAGGAAAGAAGGTTAATAGAGTTGAAAGGGAAAGGAGGTGAAACGAAATGAAGTGTTTAAGAATAGCGATGCTTTCCATGGTCTCTTTGGTTCTCATCTTTTCTTTGGCCATCGCGGCAGGAGACGCGGAGAAGGGAAAAGCTCTTTTTAAGGATCCGAAGTTCGGCGGAGGCACTGCCGGAGTCTCTTGCAACTCATGCCATCCGGATGGGAAAGGGTTGGAGAAAGCTGGCGACATGAAGGGCCTTGAAAAACAGGTGAATGCCTGCGTCCAGAATGCACTCAAAGGCAAGGGAATCGATCCCAAATCTGCCGAAATGACAGACATCCTTGCCTATCTTAAGTCTCTGAAGGGAAAAACTCCTGCAGCAGGAACCCCGAAGAAATAGGTTCAGAAGCTTCATTATCTGTTCAGTTTGAGACGGGGGTGGCGAATGTCTCCAATACCCAGGCGACTCTTATCTCTGGCGTGGCAAAAATTTCACGAGGTGCTTTGTCCACGGATTCGAGACGCTTGAGGAGACCCGTCTGGTTTGCAACCTGGATCTGTAGTCCCGGCCGCGCATTCAGTTCGAGAAGCAGTGGCCCCCGATCCCGATCAATCACGAGGTCCACGCCGAGGAAGTCAAGGTTAATCATATCGACGGCTCTTGCTGCGATGAGGAGTATACTCTCCCAGTGACGAACTTGTATCCCCGCTACGGGTTCTTTCGTGTCGGGATGGTGAGTCACGACTGCGGAGCGGTAGACCCCTGAAAGAGTGGTTCCGTTCCCCATGTTTATCCCGACACCGACCGCTCCGCGATGAAGGTTGGCTTTCCCATCAGAAACTCGTGTTGGAAGGCGAACCATGCTCATCACCGGCACACCGCGGTAGACGATGATTCTGATGTCCGGTACGCCACGATAGGTCACTGCGTCGAAGGCGGTATCGGGATGAACAAGGGCCTCAAGAAAGGCTCGGTCCTCAAGCCCCTCGAGAGAGTAAATTCCGGAGAGGATATCAGAGATGTGGTAGGCGAGATCCTTCATCGGGATGACCTCGCCGCTTTGGTTGATGAAACCTCCTTCCGTACGGCCCGTGACAAGAACGATACCGCTCCCGCCAGTGCCCCGGGCTGGTTTGACAACGAAATCCTGGTAGTCCCCAAGCATTTCTTCAAATCTGGCCATTTCGCCATGATGTTTGATCACACGGTATAAAGGTGGGGTTGGGATCTGATATGCCTCCGCCAGTTGCTTTGTTTTAAGCTTGTCGTCCACAAGCGGAAAGGAGGACCGCGGGTTGAAACGCAAGATGTATTCGGCATTCCGGCGGTTCATACCCAGCACCCCGACATCGCGGAGCCAACGGAATGGTTTTAAGATCATGATGATCTCCAAAATTTCCTGAAACGCAAAAGCTCCGAAAGTCGATAGCCGGTATAACGCCCCAGAAGCACTTGAACCGCGGCGACGGCAAACAGGAGTTCCGGGTAAACAAAAAAAGTGAGCTGAAGAGGTTCCAATTCGAGAATCCCGTAAGTAATCACTGCTACTCCGGCACTCCCGGCCGCAGTCCGGAGTGCCTCCCGAGCCCCCGATTCTTCGGTGATTACGAAAAAACGCTCGATGGTCATCGTGAGAATGACAAAAGGGAGTAATCCGACAGCCATGAATTCCCGCAGGCCGAGCTTATTTCCGAGCAGGGCAAAGAGGGTAATACAGATGATGACAAGCGTCAGGATCACGGATAGTCTTGGGACCAGAAGGAGGCGAAGTTTGTCTATCCAGCGGCGGACCACATATCCGATCAAAACAACGCCCCAAAAGATCCCCAATCCATAGGCAAGGCCCGTATTTCGAAAAGCGAGAGCCATGAGAACCGGCAAGAAGACCCCGAAGGTTGGAAAGCCTACGATGTTACGCAAGAGGCAAATCATCAGGGCGCCGATTGGAACCAGAATGAGAATGCGAAAGGTCTTCTGAAACTCTTCCGGAAGGCGAAACAGCGACCAGCGGTCGAGGAGCCGATCGGAACGCATAATGCGATCGAACTGCATGCGCCACTGGCTTATGATCCCCCGGTTCAATGTCCAGCGGGCCTCTGACAATTCCCCGTTGATGACACGAATGACGGGTAATCCGGTCGTTGTCAAAAGAAGCAGTGGCACCGGTGGCTGATAGATTTCTCCTCTCTCCGGCTGAAGGCTCTCCCATTCTTGACCTGTCCACACCTCAATCCAAGTTTGGGTTGAGCCTGTTATGCTCTCAGTGAGTGGCAGACCCTCAACCGTTCGAGCGGGTAGACCAGCGGCTCGTAGCAAAACAAGAAAGGCAGTCATTCGGCCATGTTTATCACGAAAGGCTTCCCAGGCCCGGAGGTCTTGATCCTCAGGGGGTGGTATCCCCCAAAATCCTCTCATCGCTGCGGCTACCCTTCGAAGTCGATCCGCCGGCGGGAGGGGATCCCATTTCGCCACCAGACGTCTTATGAATGCCTGATCTTTTTCCCCGACATTCGGCGGGTAAGGTTCGAGGGGGGGCGTTCTATTTTTAAAGGGTCGTGGAGGTTTCACCTGGATGGTTGCACTGTATCCAATGACTTCATCCTTCGGACCGACAGCCCCCGACCAGACCCCAATCCGGTTTGCCCCCTCGCGAAGGAGGGTGAAATTGAGTGTTCCGGAGTGGATGCGTTCCTCGGCAACCAACTGCCCTCTGCGGGCTGAAGGGAGCCCGATCATCGCACTGGTTTCCTTTTCGCCGCCCTTGACGTGTGCCTCCATGGAGAGCTGCCATACCTTGGCCGGGGCTGGAGGAAGGATTGGGTATTTGAGCCAGATAACGCGGTAGCTAATGACGGCAAAGGAAATGAGCAGGAGCGCCGCCGCCAGCAAGATTGCAGGGCGCTTCATTTTGAGGGAGCCTCCGGGCAGCTTGGTGGCAAGCAATTTGACCGTCCGCAGTCAACGACAAAGTGATCCTTCAGGACTTTGCGTCCCAAAATCAACGGATATTTGACGGTGGAGCGATCGTTAAGATTGACCTCCGTATGAAGGATCGTCCCACCCAGGCAGAATGTAATCTGGACGATCGGCCTTTTTTCCCTGAAATCAGCGCTCCGAATGTTCCGCCACCCAATCACCGGTAGGTGCAACTGTAGGCTACCGTACTTCCTGGGCAGCTTGAATTCGGCCACGCCGTTCTTCACCTTAAGATCTCGAGCATCAAGGGAAGACGTGGTTGCCCCCGTGTCGATGCGCGCCGGCAACCTCACCCCCCACGGCATAAGAACGACATCCTCCACCTCACCAATGGAGATCTTCTCTCCGGCACCGCCCTTTCCCGGCGGAAAAAGAAGGAGGATCGACAAGAGCAGAAATATCAGGCCCCATGCCTGTGAGGTAGAGAGTTTTTGGGTTCGCATCTTTTCACTCCCCATCTTCGTGAGTCAGTAAAGCAGCTAAATCGTCCGGGGCAAGTACCACGAATTTTTTTCACAAGATCAAATGGAACCGGGCATCAATAGAAACGGCCGGAATTTTCAACCGAGGTGTCCCCGTTCAAGGGATTTCCGGACAATTCGGTTTTGCAGTCCTTCGTCGTTTCACGTCCACAACAAACTTTTCTTTGAGAAAATTTCGACCCAGAATCAATGGGTATTTGACCATGGAGCGGTCGGCAAGGTTCACCAAGGTTCGAATTCGCCTGGAACCGAGACAGATTTCTAACTCCACGATCGGTCTCCGTTCGCGCCCCTCGGGGGTCCGGATATGTCGCCACTCGATGATCGGTAGGCGCAACTGCAATCCCCCGTACGTTTGGGGCAACTTGAACTCGACGCGATCACCCTGCACTTTAAGTTCCCGCGCATCGAGCGAAGATTTTGCTGCACCCGTGTCAATGCGGGCTGGAAGTTTCACTCCCCAGGGCAAGAGGATCACATCCTCTACTCCTCCGATGACGATCTTGTCTTCTGCACCAACCACTCCGGGAATAAACAAAAAGAACGGGGTCAAGATCGATAATGAAACCAGACTCCACAGTTTGTCCATCATGGCGAAATCCCCTGAGCTTGTTCATCAGAAAACGACATTAAGTGCCCATCCTACGATATGGACCTATGAAGGACTGTCTAAAAATTATAGCAAATTCAATTTGAAGCGGGTAGTGGAGATCCGTTTAGACCCTCGCCTTGAGAATAGTAGAAACGACATCGGACGCTGCGTCGGGTCGTGCCATTCGTTTGACAGCCTGCTGCATTCTTGAAAAGCGTTCTTTGTCCGCCAGGAGAGTATCGATCTTATGAGCCAAGGCTGGAAGGTTATTACATCGGATCCCCACTCCTTCCTCCAGAAAATGGTCGCTGTTTCTTTCCTCTTGACCCGGGATGGGGTTTACGATTACCAGAGCAAGTCCCCGGGCCAATGCCTCAGAACTGGTCAGTCCTCCGGCCTTTCCCACCAACAGGTCTGAGGCAGCCATCCAGCTATCCATTTCATCAGTAAAGCCGATAATCTTCATGGAATGCCGGGCCTCTGGAAGGTCTTTCAGATGGTCCTCAAGACGCTTGTTACGTCCGCAAATGACAACGATCTGGATGGGGTGTTGAACTTCGTCGATGGCACGCACAAGTGATTCAACCGGCCCCACACCGTAACCTCCGGCGGAGACCAAAAGTGTTGTCTTATCCGGATCGAGGCCAAGTTTGATTCGGGTCTCTGCTCTGGGTTTTTCCATGCCGAATTTCAGATCGATAGGAATCCCCGTGACAAATATCGTTTCAGGGGGAATTCCTAAGGCAGCCAGATAGACCCGTGTCTCCTCGCAGGCCACAAAATACCAGTCCACGTTTTGGAGTATCCACATGGCGTGGGCATCGAAGTCCGTGACCACCACACCGACTGGGATATCGAGGATTTTTTTCTTCCTCAAATAGAGGAGTATCTCAGCGGGGAGAAAATGAGTGCACAAAGCGAGATTGGGATTCTCCTGCCTGATCAGTTTGAGCAGAGGGCCTGTATTGAGCCGATCCAGAGCCAATCGCCGCTTTTGAAATCGCCAAGGACGGTCGAAGGTTTTGTAGAGCCAGCCGAGAAGGTCGGGCCCGCGGGTCATGAGCTCCACATAGAGATCAGAGTAAATCTTTCTAAAGACGGGATTTGTGTAACGGAGGACTTCGACGTGGCGTGCGGAAACTCCCTTTGCCTCAAAGGCGGAGACAAGCGCATCCGCTGCCCGAAGATGGCCAGTGGCTGCTGCAGCGGATAGAACCATTACGGAATCTGGCTTTGCCGCCGAATCTTTTTTCATTTAAACCCCTCCCTTATTTCAGGCCTCTTTCAGCATCTTCTCCCAAATAAAGAGCCTTTACTTCCCGACTCTCGGTTAGTGCGGATGCAGACGCTTCTTTGATCACACGACCGTTTCTTAGGAGATATCCCCGGTTGGAAATAGCTAAAGTGAGTTGGATCTCCTGCTCTACGATAAAGAGTGTGAGTCCCCCCTTGTTCATCTCTCTGAATGTGGCAAAGACTTCATCCATCAAACGAGGTGCTAATCCTAAGGAGGGTTCATCCAGCAACAAGAGTTTCGGCCGGCCCATCATCGCCCTTCCTATGGAGAGCATCTGTTGCTCGCCCCCGCTGAGGGTTCCCGCTCTCTGATGGGCTCTCTCCTTGAGAACAGGGAGGAATTGATCGACCCGCTCCAAGTCTTTTTTTATTTCCTTCTTTTCATTCCTATGAAGGTAAGCGCCCATCAGAAGGTTGTCAATGACAGAAAGGGTAGGGAAGATATGGCGTCCTTGAGGAACATGGCCGATTCCTTTAAAGACGATCTTAGGAGGGCTCAGGTTGGTGATGTCCTCGTCTTTGAAAATGATTCTTCCTTCAGTGGTCTTCAAGATTCCGGAGAGGGTAAGCAAAAGGGTGGTCTTTCCTGCCCCATTGGGCCCTAAAAGGGAGACGATCTCTCCCTGTTTGACCTCCAGGGAAACTTCATTTAATGCGGGCAGGGGCCCATATTGGACGGTCAGTTTTTTGATTTTAAGCATGGGCTTATAATCAGACAATGTCAAATGTCAAAGCTCCAAGTTCAAATGAAATTCAAAACCCAAATATTTCAAATCTCGAATTTGAAATTTGACATTCGTTTGACATTCGTTTGACATTTGAATTTTGACATTTGAAATTTTTGACTTGGACCGCTCTCACTTCCCGGCAGAGCCGCGAGTTAAATAGGCCTCCATCACCACTGAGTTCCTTCTCACATTTTCCGGTTTCCCTTCGGCAATCAACTCGCCATTATGGAGGACAGCGATCTCATCGGCGACCTCCATCACCATGCCCATGTGATGTTCCACAATGAAGACCGTGACTCCCTTTTGCCTCATCTCCGAAATCCGTTCTGAAAGCTGCTCGATTTCGCTCAGCGTCAGTCCGGATGCCGGTTCATCCAGAAGGAGGAGCTGCGGCTTCATGGCAAGGGCTCTGCCTAACTCCAGGAGTTTTTGTTTGCCGTAGGGGAGTTGGGAAGCCGTGGATTCCCATTTGCCAAGGAGCCCCAGGGAATTCAGGATTTCCTTGGCCTCCTTCAAGGCTTCTTTTTCCGACGTTCTGATCCAGGGGAGCCAAAGCCCGTAGGAGAACAAACTCCCTTTTAACCTTCGATGCATCCCGGCCATGACATTCTCCACCACGGTCATGTTTCCCCAAACCTGCACTGTCTGAAAGGTTCTACCTATTCCAAGGGCGGATCTCTCGTGGGATTCCATGTTGGTAATATCTCGTTTCTTGAAGAGGATTTTCCCCGAGTCAGGTTTCTCCACGCCGCTGATCAGATGGAAGAGGGTGCTCTTTCCGGCTCCGTTGGGACCGATCAGTCCCTTGATGCTTCCCCCCTCCACTTTCAGCGAAACCCGGTCGAGAGCTCTTATTCCATCATATTCCTTTGTGAGCTGTTCTATTGAGAGCAGTGACATTAGAGCTTTCCCTCGTCTCTCTTCCTCTTTTTCGCCCAATAGCCGATCAGGTAAAGGATCCTGACATTCAAGCGGGTTCCAATCCCATCCGGGAAAAAGATGAGTAAAAGAATCAGGATGATACTGTATATTGGGAGACTGTACTCCTGGTATCTGCTCAGAATATCCATCAGCCAGGTGAGAAGAATGGCTCCTGCAACGGGACCGTAGATAGTCCCCATTCCTCCCAGAATCACCATCATCACGATCGGAACAGTAACCCCAAGGCCAAAGGTTTCCGGATTGGCTGTTGACATGATGCAGGCAAAGAGACTCCCGGCCAATCCAGCAAAGGCAGCGCCTAAGACAAAAATCTCCAGCTTTATTCGTGGAACATTAATGCCCACACTTGAGGCGGCGTCCTCACTGGCCGCCACGGCCAAGAGGGCCCGGCCCAGTTTAGAGCGCACCAGATTTTTTGAGAAAATGAATAAACCGGCGACCACCCCCCAGATAAGATAATACTGCTTGAGGTAGGTATCGAAGGAGAACCCCGCCACAGAAAACCATGGGATGCCGAAAATCCCGATGACTCCGCCGGTGAGATCGGTAGACTCTCTCACCATGACCAAAAAAATTTCTCCGAATCCCAGCGTGGCCAAAGCCAAGAAGTATCCTTTCAATTTGAGGATAGGCCTCCCGATGAGATAGGCGACCGCAGACGCGGAAAGAACCGATGCCCAAAGGGCGACAAAGGGCGAAAAGCCATGACGAGTCGTGAGAATGGCTGTGGTATAAGCTCCGATTCCAAAGAAAGCAGCGTGCCCCAAAGAGATCTGCCCTGCATAGCCCATGAAGAGGCTTAATCCCAAGGCCAAGATGGCATAGATTCCCGCTAACACCATAACATGATGAAAATGCGGATCAGACCAGGTCAATGGGGCCAAGCCTATTGCACCCAGATAATAGAGATCTTTCCTTTTAAATTCCTTCTTGTGATAGAGGTAGGGATCGGGTGCGATGAGCGAAAGCACCCACAGGGGCACCAGATAAAAAAGGTCCCGTTTTCTGAACTCCTTTTGCGCCCCCTTTGCTGGTTGAGAAGACATATTCTCCTGACCGCTCACGCTTGAAATTCCAATTTCCAAATCCAAATTCGGATTTCGAATGACTGCCCCTCACCCTCCCCCTCTTCCCTGTGGGGAGAGGGAGGGGGCTACCATCGCCGGCTATCGATAAAGGGTGACCCCAAAATTCCTTTCGGCCGGAAATATAGAATCAGTAATAAAATTACGAAAGCGACCGCGTCCTTATATCCCGAAGGGATAAAAGCCAGGCTTAAGGATTCCACGATTCCAAGGACAAAGCCCCCAAGAATAGCGCCGCTATTCTTCCCCCAGCCCCCCAGGACGGCGGCGATGAAACCCTTTAGACCTAAGAGTGTGCCGGAATTATAGCTGGTGAAGAAGATGGGGGTGATCAGGATTCCGGCAAAGGCACCGACTCCCGCGCTCACTCCGAAAGCTAAGAAGACCATGAGGCTCCTTGATATTCCCAGGAGATCGGCCCCCAAAGGGTCCGTTGAACTTGCCTCCATGGCCTTTCCCAATAAGGTTCGATGTGACAGAAGATAGAGAAAGGTCAGTAAGACAAGGGTGGATACCAAGACCCACACGCTTTGGGGAAGCATGGAGATTCCCCAAAACATCAGAGGTTGTTCATCGGTGAAAGGAGGAAGAGCTTTGGGCAGCGTTCCAAAAATAAGGCCGCTTGTGCTGCTGAGGAAGATGGAAATCCCTAACGTGGCCATGATGAGGATGAGGATGGAAGCCTTTCGCAACGGATAGAGGACTGAGAGATACATCGCGAAGCCGACCAGTACAACAATCATGACGGCGATCAGAGCGGCTAAGGGGTAGGGGAGTCTAACGCCGTTCAGGAGGAAGAAGGTGGCGACTCCTCCTAACATGACAAACTCCCCTTGGGCAAAATTGATGATCTGGGAAGCCCTGGAGATGGTTACGAATCCTAAGGCCACCAGGGCATAGATGGCCCCCATCGTAATACCTGACGAAAGGAGTTGAGGAATATACGCCCAAAGGTCCATAAGGTTACACAGTCACAAAAAAGGGGTGAGCCAATTTCATCGACTCACCCCTCATTTACCATATAAGTTATCTTTTCTTCAACCGTTATTCAAATCCGGGAAGTTTGAATCTCTTGAACTTACCTCCTTCAATCCGAACGAATACCATATCCGTCTTGCTTAGGCCATCATGGTCGGTGGGGCTGTAATTATAAATTCCATGACAACTCTTCAGTCCCTTGGTATTCTCTAGAGCCTCCCTGAAAGTGGCCCGCGTGACCTTGCCTTGGCATCGCTTCAGGGCGTCATAGATTAGGCCTATTGTATCATGGCCATAGCCAGCGAGTTGGTCCGCTCCCACTCCGTAACGATCCCTAAAACGCTTATCAAAATCGATGTTGACGGGTCGAACAGGATCATTCTCATCGAGCTGATCAAAAACCACAGGTTTTGCAGCAGGGAATTCGACGCCCTCCATCGCTTCTCCACCCAGGGCGATGATAAAACCGAACCCAAAGGCATGCGTCCCAAGGATCGGAATCTTAATTCCCTGGGTCCGTAAATTTTTGCAAATGATCGGGCCTGGCGGGCCGCCGGTACAGGCATAAAAGGCATCCACTTTTTCTTTTTCGATGATGGGCTTGAGCTTGATGATCTGGGGAGTCATGTCGATGTCGGTTGGTTTATGAGTCTCCTGAGAGATGATGACTTTCATCCCTTTTTCTTCCCCAAAGGCCTTATAGTAGTTGGCCAGGCTCTGAGCCAGAGGCCATGCGCCATGGAAAACAAGAACCTTTTTATATTTTCTGGCCAAAGAAAGGTCCACCAGCTTCTGGGAGACAATGATGTCGCTCTGGGCGATGTTGAAGGCCCATTTTTGCTTTAAGCTTCGAACCATTGGATTGGAGGGGCAGATGATCATATTGGTGATCTTCTCCCTTTCGGCAATGGCCCTGGTCGTTGCCTGCAAATTGTCTTCAAAAGGACCTACGATGGCGATAATTTCTTTATCGGCGGTGAACTTGGTCATATTGGCCGCAGCTCTCCCGGGATCAAAGCCATTATCCTCGAAGAGAAGCTCCAGAAGGTGTCCGTCGATGCCGCCCATCTTATTTATTCTTTCCACTTCCAACACCATGGCGTTTTTCACGGTTTTTGTCACCTCTGCCCAGGGCCCGGTGAACTCAAGGTTGACCCCAATCTTGTAAGGTTTCTCAGCCACGTGAGCAGGAGAAGTCCATACGACGAAAATCAGTGTCAAAACGGATAGCAAAGAAACGATATTCTTCATAGTGTTACCTCCTTAGGTAAGAAGTAGGCAGGAATGGCGACGCTACATATATTAAATGTATTTCTGAATCAGAATCTCAGCGATCTGGACGGCATTGAGCGCGGCACCCTTCCGGATATTGTCCGCAACGATCCACATATTGATGCCGTTGGGGATGGATTCATCCTCGCGAATCCTTCCGACAAAGGTTTCGTCCTTGCCTGCCGCATGGATGGCCAGAGGATATTCAAACTTCTTGGGATCGTCTACAACCACTACCCCGGGAGCTTTCGACAAAATCTTTCTTACTTCCTCTGGTTTCAACTTCTTTTCCGTCTCGATATTGACGGATTCCGAATGACCATAGAAGACAGGGACCCTTACGGTCGTGGCGGTTACTCCGATCGAATCGTCCTCCATGATCTTCTTCGTCTCATTGACCATCTTCAACTCCTCTTTCGTGTAACCATTATCGAAGAAAACGTCAATGTGAGGAAGACAGTTGAAAGCAATTTGGTGCGGGTATACTTCTTTCTTGACCTCCTGCTGATTGTAGATAGCCAGGACCTGGGTTTCTAATTCTTTGATCGCCCTCTTTCCCGTTCCGGAGACGGCTTGGTAGGTGGAAACCACCACCCTCTTGATTCGGGCGACATCATGGATGGGTTTCAGCGCGACCACCATCTGAATGGTCGAGCAGTTGGGGTTGGCGATAATATTCTTTTTTGGATATTGGGCAATCGCATGAGCATTTACCTCTGGAACCACAAGCGGGACCTCCGGGTCCATCCGGAAGGCGCTGGTATTGTCGATCACCACACAGCCCGCTTTTCCGGCGATAGGGGCAAACTTTTCGCTCACCGAGCCTCCTGCAGAAAAGAGGCCGATATCGATTCCAGCAAAGGAGTTTTCGTCGAGCACCTCCACGGTATAGGACTTTCCTTTAAACTCCATCTTCTTGCCCGCGCCCCGTGTGGAGGCGAGAAGTTTCAGCTTATCCACCGGGAAGTTTCTCTCCTCGAGAATAGCGACCATTTCATTTCCCACCGCACCAGTGGCCCCTACGACAGCCACATTGTATTTCTGTTTCTTCATTCAAACCTCCATTTTTACTATTACAACATTCCATTTAGAATCGCCACAGATGAGAATGCAAAATCCCAATATCGCAATTCTGGCATTCGGGATACCCCTTCCCCTTAGCAAGGGGGAACTGGCTTGGTTTCTTATAAAGCCTGGCAATGGGTTTCTGCTTCGGAGTGAGAGCTTTAGAACGTTTTTCCTTTTAGCTCTTTTTTTTGAAGATGCGGGATTAATCCGCCATCCTCAATCAATTCCTGCATAAAAGGGGGGATGGGTTTTGCAAGAAATTTCCTCTGCTGCGTCAGGTCGAAAATCTCCCCCGTCGACAGATCGATTTGAACCTGGTCCCCATCTTGTATCTCCTTTGACGCCTCTGAAGATTCGAGGAGAGGGAGTCCTTGATTAAATCCATTTCGGTAGAAGATGCGAGCGAAGCTCTCTGCGATGATGCAAGAGATTCCGGCTGCCTTCAAGGCAAGCGGAGCGTGCTCTCGGGATGAACCGCAGCCGAAATTCCTTTCGGCCACGAGAATGTCCCCCTTCTTCACTTCCCGAACAAACTCAGGCCGTTCATCCTCCATCGCATGCTTGGCCAGTTCCCCCGCATCGGTCTGATTGAGGTAACGGGCGGGAATGATCGCATCCGTATCCACATCCGACCCAAATTTCCAGACTCTTCCTTCGAGTTTCATTATTTTCCCTTAAAGAAGGGTACAAGGATTCGAGGGTTCAAGGGTCCTGGTTAATTCTTGAGGTCTCACTTGACCCCTCGAACCCTGGACCCCTTAAATCCTTTCTTAACCACTTCTTCCGGATGGCAGATTCTTCCCTTGATAGCGCTCGCCGCTGCCACCGCAGGGCTTGCGAGATAGACCTCACTCTGAACGTGGCCCATCCTTCCGCGAAAATTGCGGTTCGTGGTGGCCAATGACCTCTCCCCTTCTGCCAAGACACCCATATAGCCCCCAAGACAAGGGCCACACGTGGGAGGGCTGATCACAGCGCCTGACGAAAGAAATATATCAAAGAGTCCTTCCTTTAATGCCTGGCGGTAGATTTCCTGAGTGGCCGGAATGACGATCAGCCTCAGCGAAGGGGCAATCTTTTTCCCTTTTAAAATCTTGGCTGCCACACGGAGGTCTTCAAGACGGCCATTGGTGCAGGAGCCGATGACCACTTGATCGATTTCGATCTTCCCAACCTCCCTCACATCTCTGGCATTGGAAGGAATATGTGGAAGCGATACCTGCGGGTTGATCTTCGAGGCATCGTACTCGTACACCTCTCTGTATCTGGCATCAGCATCACTATGGTAGAGCTTATAATGCCTCGTTGCCCTCTTTTTGACGTATCGGAGGGTAATTTGATCGGGATCAAAAATACCGCTCTTTCCTCCGGCCTCAATCGCCATATTGGCCACGGTGAAACGGCCTTCCATAGGTAGTGTTCTTATCGTCTCTCCGGTGAATTCCATTGCCTGATAGAGGGCTCCGTCGACACCGATTTGTCCGATCGTGAAAAGGATGAGATCCTTTCCGGAAACCCAGGGGTTCAGCTTTCCATAAAAGATGAACTTGATGCTCTCCGGAACCTTAAACCAGAGTCTCCCCGTCGCCATGACAGCGGCAAGGTCTGTGCTGCCCACTCCGGTTGAAAAGGCCCCGAGCGCACCATAGGTACAGGTGTGGCTGTCCGCCCCGATCACAACATCTCCCGGCAGAACCAGTCCTTTTTCGGGGAGAAGGGCATGCTCGATCCCCATCTCTCCGATTTCAAAATAGTGGGTGAGGCGATGGGCCTTTGCAAAATTCCTAAGGACTTTACATTGTTGGGCAGAGAGAATGTCCTTGGCAGGGGCAAAGTGATCGGGGACCAGGACGACACGATCCCGATGAAACACTTTTTTGGCGCCCATCTTCTCAAAGGCCTGGATCGCAAGCGGCGCGGTGATATCATTGCCGAGGGCCAAATCGACTCGCGCATCAACCAGATCGCCGGGAAAGACCTCTTTCTCCCTGGCGTGGGAGGCCAGTATCTTTTCTGTAATCGTCATTGGATGAGTTTTGGCCATTAAAACAGTCCTACCAGCTTCTGCTTCTTGAATTCAATTTTATTCAGGGCATTGATATAGGCCTTGGCGCTGGCCACGATCACGTCGGTATCCGCACCCTGGCCCATCACGGTTTGACCTTTCTCTTTCAGCCTCACGGTCACCTCTCCCTGGGCCTCTGTCCCGCCGGTGATGGCGTTGATGCTGAACTGAAGCAGCTTTGACTTCGTGCGGGTGATTTTCTTGATCGTCTTGAAGGTGGCATCCACCGGCCCATCGCCAAATCCCGCTTCCTGGATCAGCTTTCCATCTACCTCCATCTTGACCGTGGCCGTCGGAATAGTGATGTTTCCGGCAATGACATTGAGATAAACCAGCTTGAAACGGTGGGGCATCCGGAGGATCTCTTCCACGACGATCGACTCCAGATCCTCATCATAAATTTCACGCTTCTTATCTGCCAGCTCCTTGAATCGGGTGAAGGCGAGTTGAAAATCCTTCTCTGAAAGCCGAAGCCCTAAATTCTTCAACCGATCTTTGAAAGCGTGACGCCCGGAGAGTTTGCCAAGGACGAGAGAGGATTTAGGGATTCCGACGGATTCGGGCGTCATGATCTCATACGTCTGTTTCTTCTTGAGGACACCATCCTGATGAATCCCGGACTCGTGGGCGAAGGCATTTGAACCGACGACGGCCTTGTTGGGTTGAACAACCATACCGGTGATTTTTGAAACCAAACGGCTGGTGACAATGATATGCTTGGGAATGATCTGTGTGTAGAACGGGAACAGATCTTTTCGGGTTCGGATAGCCATCACCACTTCTTCGAGAGAGGTATTTCCCGCCCTCTCCCCGATCCCGTTGATTGTGCACTCCACCTGTCTTACCCCGTTCTGGACCGCAGCGAGGGAATTGGCAACGGCCAGGCCAAGATCATTGTGGCAATGGACGCTTAGCGTGACCTTTTCTATCCCTTTTACCGTTTGCCGGAGGGTTCGAATCAAATTTCCAAACTCGGAGGGAATCGCATAGCCTACCGTATCAGGAATATTGATCGTGACGGCCCCGGCTCGGATGGCCGCTTCGATCACCGCCGCGAGAAACTTCACATCACTCCGGGTCGCATCCATCGCTGAGAATTCGATATTCGGCGTAAATCGTTTTGCTCTCGCCACGGATTGGGCAGCCGCCCGAATAACCTCTTCCTTGGTCATCTTCAACTGGTGCTTGAGATGGATGTCAGAGGTGGAGATAAATGTATGAAGGAGGGGAAATTTAGCTCCCTTGACCGCCTCCCAGGCCCGATCAATGTCCTGGGGATTTGCCCTGGCCAGAGCCGCTACCTGCGAACGCGTGATCGCTCTCGAAATCGCCTTGACCGCATCGAAGTCTCCTTGTGATGAAATGGGAAAACCCGCCTCGATGATGTCAACTCCCAATTTTTCCAACTGCTGGGCAATCCTCACCTTTTCCGCCACATTCATCGTCGCCCCTGGGGATTGTTCCCCGTCGCGTAACGTCGTATCAAATATCTTGACCTGTGTTTTCAATTTCTCCTCCCCTTATCAAAATAGTGAGACAATCCTCTTAAGAAATTCTTCCTCCTCCCAGATCTTCATCTCGATGCGAAGGGCCCAGATGGGAGGATGGCCAATGTCCAATTTTTTTAATTTTACCATATCTTTCTCTGTGGTGACAATGCCATCGACTCCCTCGGCTTTCTCTTGTATGAACGATATATCTCTGGTGGTATAGACATGGTGATCCGGAAAGATCACTTCTTCAACAATTTTCATTCCGCATTTCCTCAGCATGGAAGAGAAGGAATTGGGGTTAGCGACTCCGGAAAGAGCGAGCACCTTTTTTCCTTTCAAAGAATCGAGTCCTTCTTGCTCCTCTTCGGGGCCCACGAGACTCACCGGTAAGTAGTCGCTATGAAACACCTGGGCTCCAGGATAGATTTCTTGAATTTTTTTCTCCAGAGACTGATAGGCCGCGGGCTCCGCTGCTTTGTTGATCAAGAAGAGGTTGGCCCTGCGAAGGTGCGATAAAGGTTCCCGCAAAATTCCCCTCGGCAGAAGATGATAATCTCCAAAACCGATAGTTGAGTCGACGAGCAGGATGTTGATATCTCGATAGAGGGGAAGATACTGGTAACCGTCGTCCAATAGCAGCCCTCTCACACCAAATCGTTGAAGCGCGAGCTGGCCGTTGATGAAACGGTCTTTCCCGACCAGCACAGGGATGCCCTGACAAGCCTTTGCCATCAGGAATGGTTCGTCCCCGGATTCTTCAGGCGAGAGAAAAATCGTCTTCCCATCGCTCACTACCGGCTCAGAGGTCTTCGTCCTTTTATACCCTCTGCTAAGAATGGCCACGGAGATTCCTCTCGCCATCAACCCCTTTGCCAATGCCATCACCAAAGGAGTCTTGCCTGTTCCTCCGACCGTGATATTCCCGACGCTGATGACAGGACAGGGAAGCTCTCTTTTTTTCAATAACTGAAGCGAGTAGAGAAAAGATCTTGCTCGAACGGCCCCTCCGTAAGGCAAGGAGAGGAGATAAAGGGGAAAGAGAGACACTCGCTCCCAGAGGGACTTCTCTTTTCGGTAAAGGAATTGGTCAATACGACGCATCATTTTCTATTTCAAATTTCAAATTGCAGATTTCAGATTGAATTTTAACCCCATTCCGACATCAGCTTCTCAATTTGAAATCTAAAATTTGCAATCTGCAATGTCTTTTAAAAAGGGTCGAATCTCCTCAAACATTTTTTCTGTTGCCCCCTGATGCTTCTGAAGGAATTGATAGCCTTTCTCTCCAACCTCTTCGCGGGCTCGTTCGTCGAAAAGGAGGCGCCTCAACTGAGAAAAAAGTTCTTCTTTTCCGGATACCTGGATGGCTCCTCCAGCCTCCGTCAAACGCTTGGAGATTTCCAAGAAATTAAACATATGGGGACCGAAGAGGACACACTTTCTAAAGAACAAAGGCTCGAGAGGGTTATGACCCCCTATCCGGACAAGACTCCCTCCCACGAAGACCAATGTCCCGAGGCTATAGAGCCCCATCAATTCGCCCATCGTATCGAGGAGAATCACCTCGGGGCTCTCTTGATCGGACTGGCCCGGGTGTGTTGAAAGGGAAGTTTTTCTCAGCCATGATATCGCCTCTCTTCTCAGGATACTCTCCACCTCCTCCAGTCGTTCGAGGTGTCGCGGGGCAAGGATGAGGAGGAGACGGGGATCTATCTTTTTCAATTCTTTGTAAAGGCTAACCAAGATCTCCTCTTCTCCGGAATGAGTGGACCCTGCAATGAGGATCTTTTCCTCTCCGTGAAAACCGAGGGCCTCAGCCATTTTACACGAGGCTTCCTGAGTCATGGAAGGAAAGGCTTGATCGAATTTCAAATTTCCCACTACCTTTGTCTTTTGAGGTTCCACTCCGATCCCAACGACGCGCTCTTGGTCTTCTTCCGTTTGCATTAGGAAGAGGGAAATGTACTTCAGATATTCTTTGAAAAAGAATTTGAAGAAGAGATAACGCCGAAATGACTTTTGGGAGATCCTTCCGTTGAAGAGTACGATGGGAATTCCCCTTTTTCCGAAAGAACGGAGCAAGTTGGGCCAGAGCTCTGTCTCTGCGATGAGAAGGAGGCCAGGTTGGATTTTTTTGATGGTTCTCCGAATGATCAAGGGATGGTCGATCGGCACAAAAAGGATTTGATCCGCTTCGGGGACGTGGAATTTGGCTGTCTCATTCCCGGTGGAAGTCATCGTGGTCAAGGCAACCTTGGAATGGGGAAACTCCGTTTTGATCTTTTTCAAAAGAGGGATTGCGCAAAACACTTCTCCGACCGATGCCGCATGAACCCAGATCGGTCTTTTGAATGAGAGGCTTTGAAAAAACCCCAATCGTTGAGGCAGTGCCTTCCGAAACCGCTTGGAAATAAGACTCCGCAGAAGAAAGTAGGGAGCGGTGAGAATGAGCAGGAACGTGAGAAGAAAATTGTAAAGGAAGTAGATCATATGTTTCTATAAATCCCAAATCTCAATTTCCAAACCCCCAATAAATCCTAATTTCCAAGAAGATGGAGCCATTAAGAGTTTTGAGTTTACTGCTTTGGAGTTGTTTAGGATTTCTTGTTACAGCCTGAAAAACAATATTATGATGTTGTTTGCGTTTTGTAAGAATCAAAGTAGTGGTCTGCCTGTTCTGTCAGTTCATTGAGGCGATTTTCCAGGAGGATTCTTTTCTCCTCGAGATGGGCCCGGTCGCCGTTTTGATCGACCTCAATCGGTTCTCCCCAGATGAATACGCCTATAGAAAAAGGGTAGGGGAGAAGGAACTGATCCCAGCTGTTGAAGATCTTCCTTTTCGAGGCGCTGAAGGTTAATGGAACAATGGCCCTTCCCGTCAGTCTGGCCAACTCGATCACACCAATCTGGACTTGGTGACGAGGTCCCCTCGGTCCGTCCGGGACAATGGCGATATCGGAGCCATGAGCTTTGACCATCTGTTTGAAACCGGAAAAACCTTTTCGCCTGGTTGAACCCAAGATGGCATGAAAACCGAACCGCTTAAGGGCCTTTCCCACCACCTGACCATCCCGATGGGGGGAAACGAGAAAGCTCAACTTTTTCCCTTTGTAGACAATAGGCATCATGAATAACCTTCCATGCCAGAAGGCCCCGATGGCAGGCACCCCTTTCTCCCAGAACCGTCTCGGAATCTCCGGATGGATCTCCTCGAACTGCATCGTCCAAGCCAAAATCTTGATGGTCCAATAAGCGCACCACGCTCCCCACCAAGCGACTAACTTCTTCTTTAAAGGTTTAAGAAACATCTGTGTCTATTTCGGAATGCGCCTGCCCGCCGAACAAGTTCTTTGGCAGGTGAGGAATGCGGATTTCGGAATTCAATTCCGCATTCTGCAATCCGCACTCCACAATCGAGATCAGAAGACCTTTTGTGTTTTGGACACAGTCTGAATTCTCGTTCCGTCATCTTTGAACTGAAGATTGTAGAGACGGCAATATTCCCCGTTGCAGGCCATCAATTTTTCATGCGTTCCTTGTTCCACAATCTGGCCTTCGGAAAGGACGACGATCCGGTGGGCGTTTCGAATGGTGGAGAGACGGTGGGCGATGACGAAGACCGTTCTCCCCTTCATCAACTCTTCCAACGCCTTTTGGACCTCTGTTTCGGAATCGGAATCCAGAGAAGAAGTGGCTTCGTCCAAAATCAGAATGGGAGCATTCTTCAGGAGAGCTCTCGCGATGGAGATACGCTGGCGCTCCCCTCCGGATAGCTTGACACCCTGCTCGCCGATGTTCGTATCGTATCCTTGGGGCAGTCTCTGGATGAAGTCGTGCGCGTTGGCTGCCTTGGCGGCCTGGATGACCTCTTGATCGGAACATTTCAGATTGCCATAGGCGATATTGTTCCGGGCCGTATCATTAAAGAGGATGGTTTGTTGGGTAACCAAACCGACCTGATCCCGGAGGGATTTCAAGGTGACCTTTCGAATGTCACAGCCATCGATAAGAATCTCTCCCTGTTCAATATCATAGAAGCGAGGCAGGAGATTTATGAGAGAGGTCTTTCCGGCTCCGCTCATGCCTACCAAAGCAATTACTTCTCCTACCCTCACATGAAGGGAGATGCCTCTGAGCACAACCTCTTCTTCATATTTGAACGTCACATTTTCGATATCAATTCCTTTGGAGACGGGCGGCAGGGGAACCGCTCCTTCTTTCTCCTTGATATCTGTGGAAGTATCAAGAAGTTCAAAAACCCGGGTGGCTCCAGCCAGCCCCTCCTGGATCTCGAGGTTGACCTTGCTTAAGTCCCGGATCGGCCGGTAGCACAGAAAAACGGCGACAAAAAAGGAGGCAAAGGAGCCAGGAGTCATCTCCCCTGTGGTGATCATGTGTCCTCCGATCAAGATGATGATCGCCGCCGCAATGGCTCCGAGGAATTCCATCAGAGGTGTATTCAGTGCTCGTACCCTGATCCTCTTAACGAATGTTTTGAACAGCCGGTCATTCTCTTCAGTGAAACGCCTTTTTTCGTACTCCTCCATATTGAATGCCTTGACAATTCGGTTTCCGGTGATCGTTTCGTGAAGAAAGGTTGTCAGAAGGCCTAATCGCTGCTGTCCCTTTCGGGCAAATTTTCGCATCCTCTTCCCGAATTGTCTAATTGGAATGAAGGCCAAAGGGATGATCACATAAGCAATGATCGCCAACTTCCAGCTCTGAATGAAAGCGACACCGACCAGACCGAAGAAGGTAAAGATGTCTTTGAAAACGCCCGCTGTGGCGCTGGAAACCGCTCCTTGAATCAACGTCACATCATTGGTGATCCGGGAGATGATGATGCCCGTAGGTGTTCTTGTAAAAAAAGAAAGAGAAAGGGTTTGAAGATGATAGTAGAGCTTCTCCCGAATGTCCGCAATGACCCTCAGCCCCACAAAACTCATGTAGTAGGCGCCGCCATATTCAAAGATACCTTTGGCTAGGTAGAGGACGACAAGAACGACAGCAAACAGGCGGAACGTCTCTACACCCCCCCTGAGCAAGAGACTTTCGAGGTGAAGTTGCATGATCAGGTTATTTACGAAGGCCGGAATCTTTAGAGGTGAAACACCGAGCTTTGTGGGAAAAATACCATCGACGAAGAACTTGACAAGATAGGCGATCATGGAAGTCAAAAGGGAGATGCCGATCATACAGATGACGGCAAGGATTAATTTGAACCAATAGGGTTTTACAAATTCGAGGAGCCTTCGGTAGAGAGACATGCTTATTTCCCTAAGATACCAACGGCCAAGCAGCCGTAAACAAACCATAACTCATATTCAAATTACTCTCCAGCCTCTTTCATCAAGGAAAGGACAGTGCGGGCAGCACGCTGGGTTGCTCCGGGCTCCCCAAGCTTCTGACGCACCTCCTTCATGGACTCCGCCATTTTTCGGCTCAGAATGGGATCCCTTAGGATGCGAAGAGCTTCGTCGGAAATCCTTTGGGGATTGACATCCCTTTGAAGCAATTCCGGGGCGATTTCTTTCTCCGCCACCAAATTGACGAGGCCGATGTGATCCAATCGAACCAGCGCCCTGGCGACCCAAGAGGAGGGAAGAGAGACTTTGTAGATGATGATCATGGGTTTCCCAAGAATCGCTCCTTCCAGCGTGACCGTCCCGGATGCGGCGATGAGAAGTTCGGAGAGGTTCATCACATCGTAGGTGAATCCCTCCACCACTTTGACGGGTACGGAAATATTCTTCATCCAGGGAGACAACAACGTTTTGGGAAGGCCGGGGGCAAGAGGGATGACGAACTGGAGATCCGGGATCTCTTCTTGGAGCAGATGAGCCGAGGCCAGAAGGGGGGGCAGAAGTCTTTCTATCTCATGGATTCGGCTTCCGGGGAGTAAGCCGACGGTTCTTCGGTTTGGGTCCAGACCAAATTGCTGGAAGGCCTTTTCCTTGGAGAGTGTCGGCTTCACGATGTCGAGAAGCGGATGGCCTACCCACTCCACATCAACCCCCACGGCCTCATACAGAGGGACCTCGAAAGGGAAGAGGACAATCATTTTCTTCACCAGCCGGGCGATCAACTTAATCCTATTGGGTCTCCAGGCCCATACCTGAGGGCTGATATAATAGAGAATTGGGATTCCTCTTCGGTGGGCGATCTTAGCCAGCCGAAGATTGAAATCAGGAAAATCAATGAGGATGACGAGATCCGGCCTTTCTCGCTCAATCGATTTCTTCAAGCCCTGAAGCGCTTTCAGGATTGCTCTGAGTTTGAAGAAAACCTCTGTAATCCCAACGACAGAAAGAGATTGGGAAGGATAGAGGAGTTTCATTCCCGTTCTTTTCAACCCCTCTCCTCCGACCCCGAAAAACTGGATTTCCGGGTCAACGGATTGAATCGCCTCCACCAGGTGAGACCCGTGAAGGTCTCCTGAAACTTCCCCGGCGACCAGCAGAATCTTCTTCGATCCCATCCGTCTCAGTCGCCCCCTGTCCTCTTCTTCTTGTTGAGGTCATCAATCTTCTGGATGATCTGAAGTGCCAAATCTAATGCTCGCCTCCCATCCAACCCGGAGACCCGAGGATTATTTCGATTCCTCACACTCTGGAGAAAAGAGCGAATCTCAGCCTCCAGAAGATCGGTCTTCTGGACCGGGATCTGTGCGATTGCCATTTCAGGCATCTTTTCCTCTTCGGAGGACACCCCTTTCTTTGAAAAGAAGAGTTCTTGGGACAGGTAGTCGATGGACAAGATTCCATCGGGCTGGAAGATCCGAGTTTTTCGCACTCTATCGGTCGACACGCGGCTTGCGGTCAAACTCGCTGCGCACCCATTTTCGAATTCAATGCGGGCATTGGCGATGTCCGGGTATTGTGTGAGGATGGAAACGCCGGCGGCCTGAAGCTGTTTTACCTTTGAGCTCACCAGGTTCAAAAGGATATCGATATCGTGAATCATGAGGTCCAATACGACGTCGACCTCCGCGCCCCTGCCTGTGAAGGGTCCCAGCCGATGGGATTCGATAAACCGCGGATCCCGGACCCTTCCCTCCAAACCGGACAACGCTCCGTTGAATCGCTCCAGATGGCCTAACTGAAAGACCAGGTTCCTTGATTCAGCCAATGCGATCATCTCATCAGCCTCCTCAAGCGTGGTCGAGATGGGCTTTTCCAAAAGGACGTCGATTCCCTGCAGGAAAAAATCTTTCGTCAGCGAATAATGAAAAGGGGTAGGGACGGCAATGCTGACCGCCTGGACTTTCTTGAAAAGGTCAAAGTAATGCTCGAAAGGTTGGGTTCGGTATCGTTTAGCCATTTCCCTAACACGGGGGGGATCGGCGTCCACCAAACCCACTAACTCTACCTCTTTTATTTTAGAATATTTCTCTGCATGGAATTGGCCAAAGTATCCGACACCGACGACACCGACCTTGAGTTTTTCCACTTAACGGGCGATCCCCCTCTTTGAATGCTGGATGAAATCGAGGAGATGTTGGACCTCTGGGGTGTGAAAAATTTCATCCTCCCCCACCTTCTTTATCGCCTTCTGCAAAGTCAGACCGGAACGAAAAATAATTCGGTAGGCTTTCTTGAGAGCCTTCAGGGTCTCCTCTGAGAAGTTGGCTCGTTTGAGACCGACGGTGTTGAGCCCGAAGAGCTTTGCCCGGTCCCCCTGTGCCTTTGTGTAGGGAGGGATGTCCAGGAGGACGCCGCTGAAACCTCCGATAATGGCATAGGCTCCCACGCGGATGAACTGATGGACGGCGACGAGCCCTCCGATGATGGCCCAGTCTTCGATCACAATGTGCCCGGCCAGGGTGGCGGCATTAGACATGATGACTTCATTTCCAATTTGACAATCGTGAGCGACGTGGGAGTAGGCCATGAAGAAATTTTTGTTTCCGATAACGGTCCTCCCGCCTCCTTTGACCGTACCGCGATGGAGGGTGACAAATTCCCGGATGATATTCTCATCGCCCATCTGAAGAAAGGTCTTCTCTCCCTTGTATCCTAAGAACTGAGGCGCTTCTCCGATGGAGGCAAATTGGAAGATCCGGCATCGTTTTCCAATACGAGTGCCCTCCCGGATGATCACATGGGGGCCGATCTTCGTCTCCTGATCGATCAAAACGCCCTTTTCGATCACGGAGTAGGGACCGATGTCAACGCCCTCACCGATTTCAGCCTTTGGGTCGACGATGGCTGTTGGATGAATCATTTTTCTTCTCCTAACATGGCCAAGAGTTCTGCTTCAGCCACCAATTTTCCATCGACTAGGGCTTTTCCCTTAAATCCCCAGATCGATTGTCGATGCTTGGTCATCTCAATTTCGAGACGAAGTTGATCTCCCGGGATGACCGGTTTTCTGAATTTGACGTTGTCCATTCCTAGAAAGAAAACCGGATTCTTGCGGCTTTCCTCGTCCACCGATTGAAAAACGAGCATCCCGGCCGTCTGGGCCATGGCCTCCACAATCAGCACACCGGGCATAATGGGGCGGCCCGGGAAATGACCCGGGAAGAAGGGCTCGTTATAGGTGACATTTTTGATCCCGACGATCCGTTTTCCTGCTTCCACTTCCAGAATTCGGTCCACCAACAGAAAAGGATAAGCATGGGGGAGGATCTTCATAATCTCTTTAATCTCGATCATCTACTTCTCCTTCCCTCTCGAAGAGAGGGCCTCTTCGATCTTTTTTAAGCGCCTCGCCATATCGGCGAGCGTTTTTCTCATCTCCGGAAGTTTCGGAAAGACGGCGTTCGACCGGAGAAATTCACGGTGAGGCAAGGCCGGGCTTCCGACGTAGCCCTGGTTCCCGGGCAGGTTGTGAGTCACGCCGGCCTGAGCCCCTACGATGACATTATCTCCGATTTCGACGTGGTCCACCACTCCCACCTGTCCGGCCAAGGTGACATTGCTTCCGATCTTTGTTGACCCTGAAATTCCCGCCTGGGCGCAGAGGATCGAGTCCTCGCCGATCACGACATTGTGGGCGACCTGAACGAGGTTATCGATTTTTGTCCCTCTGCGGATGATCGTCTTCCCCAACGTGGCCCGGTCGACCGTGGTATTGGCGCCGAGTTCAACATCGTCCTCGATCTCCACACTTCCCACTTGGGGAATCTTGACATTCTTCTTTCCTTCCTTCACATACCCAAACCCGTCACCTCCGATCACTACCCCGCTGTGAAGAATAACCCGTTTTCCTACGAGTGTCCCGGAATAGACGGCGACATTGGCGTAAAGGATCGAATCCTCTCCGACGGCAGCGTCCTCCCCCACATAGACCCCGGGATAAAGGGTGACCCGATCTCCGATCGAACACCGCTCGCCAATGTAGACGAAAGGGTAGAGTGTCAGATCTTTTCCTAATTTTGCAGAGGGGCTGATCCAGGTATTGGAATCGATCCCCTTGGGCTGGTAAGGCTTTTGGAAGAAGAGGGTCAGGATCTTAGCAAAGGCCAAATGCGGATGGGTGACGCAAAGAAGAGGTTTGTCCGCCCGGCTCACCTCTCTCGAGACGATGACTGCAGAGGCCTTGGTTTCACTGAGCTTCGGAAGGTATTTCAGGTCGGCGATGAACGCGATTTCTCCTGCTTGGGCCTCCTCGACGGCGGCGACGCCGGAGATTTCCGTCTCCCCATTTCCCACCACTGTTCCGTCGACCCATTGGGCGAGTTCCTTGAGGCGTTTCTTCATCCTCTTACCTTCGCTGTTTTCAAACAGGCTTTATCAAAATCGCTTCGAAATTCCAAATCACAAATCTCAAATAAATCCCAAATTCAAAAGACCGAAGCAGTTTTGTTTGAAAATTTGAAATTTGGTTCATTATAAGTTGTTTGTAATTTGGTGCTTGGAATTGGGTGCTTCCTTATTTCTTTTGGGCATCATACGCTTTGATCACCCGATCAGTAATATCAAGGGTCTTGGAGGCATAGAGCACAATGCTTTCGTTCTTTTCCAGGATAATGGTATAACCTTCATCTGCTCCCATTTTTTGAATCACCTTGACGAGGCCGATGGAGATGTTTCGCTCCATCTCCATCCGTTTCTGATTCATTTCATTCTGAGTATCATCCAGCCACCTCTGAAAATCTCGAGATTTATTTTGGTACTCTTTTTCTTTGCTTACCCTTGCCTCCGGGGTCAGCATGAGGGTCTGCTTCTCAAAGGATTCTCTCATCGTTTGAAGCTCTTTCTGCTTCTCAGCGCCAAGATGTTGAATTTTTTCCACATCCTTGGAGATGGCCTTTTTCGCGTCCTTGCCGGCATTAGATTCATTGATTGCCTTCTGGATATCGACGTAAGCTACCTTTAAATCCGCAGCCCAAACTGACCCGAACCATCCTAATAAAATCACTCCTATAACGATTGCCAACTTTTTTCCGTACATCTCCATTTCTCCTCTCTCTTGAGTTTAATACCTCTATAAATCTCTTAATAAACACTTCCTCCCGTAAATTCGATCACTTGCGCTTTCTCGCCTTTTTTGGGATTCAGGTTAAACCCCAGATCGATATGGATGGGACCGAATGGAGAGAACCAGCGAATTCCAGGTCCCACCCCAAAAGCGATACACCTCGTCCGGGCGTTTTCGCCGGTATTAGTCCCCCAAGCCTTCCCCACGTCGAAGAACAAAGCTCCCTGCAGGCCAATCTCTCGAGATAGAGGGAAGATCCATTCCGCATTGAAGACCACCATTTTTGTCGCACCAAGCGGATCATTGGTTGCCCTATCAACAGGTCCCGCCATTCCATACTCAAAACCTCGAATAGTGTCGATACCCCCCACGAAGAATTTTTCATAGATGGGTACCAGTTTCCCACCATAACCCCAGATCCCCCCTGCCTGGCCACGTAGGTTGAGAGTTGTATTCCAAGGCAATGGGAAAAACCAACTCGTCGACGCCAGCACTTTGACGAAATAGTTATCCGCCCCCAAGATACCTCCGGCATCCTCAATGAGAATGCTGGTTCGGTTTCCCCGCCGGGGATGATAATAGTCGTCGCGGGTGTCAATGGAGGGAGTTATCGCAATGGCGCTGGTGGTTCTCTTCCCTTGCTGGTCTAAGATATAGACCGAGGTCTCCCCTGGAATCACATTATAGACATCGATGCTCTCCAATTTATACATCACATCGACGCGAAGCTTATCGGTCAATTGCTTTCCGAAACGGATATCCCCTCCTGTAATTTTCCAGGAATATGTTGTGAAGTATCCCACTTGTTCGTGATAAACGTCGAAACCTGCCGCCACAGGATATCCTAAAAAATAGGGATCCGTTAAGCTCAATCTAAAATCTTCGGATTGAAACCCAAGGCTGAATTTCAACGCTCCAGCATAGCCCAAACCAAAGAGATTGCGATCGGAGATGGAGGCAGTGCCCACCACTCCTTCTAAGGTACTATACCCGGCTCCGAAACTGATGGCGCCTGACGGAGCCTCCTCGACTTTGACATCAAGGTTGATTTTGTCTTCGGTGCTCCCACGGCTGGTGGTAAGGTCCACCTCTTTGAAGAACCCTGTCCTTTTCAGTCGGTCACGACTACTATTCATATCGGTAGCGCTGTAAAGTTCTCCCTCCGCCACCCGAAGCTCCCTGCGTATCACCTTGTCGCGCGTCTTGGTATTCCCGGCAACCTGAATCTTTTCGTAATAGACGATTTTCTTCTTTTCAATTTCAAAGGTGAGGTGGACTAAAAGATTCTTATTGTCCAGAGAGGTTTGGGGGTTGACCTCGACATAGGCATAGCCTTTATTAGCAAACTTTTCAGTGAGGGCATTGACCTCTATTCGAATGGCTGTGTTGCTGTAGACATCGCCGCGCTTTATTCTGAGGACCTTGAACAGGGCCTCTCGGGTGGTGAGAAGATCCCCTTTGAAGTCGATATCGCCGAGATGATATTGAGGGCCTTCCGTGATCCCGATCTCGATCTGGATCTCTATTGGATTGGAGAGATGGACCTTGGGTTCGGAGATCTTGGCATCGAGAAAACCATGATCGAAATAGTAGGCGGTCAGAAGTTGAACGTCATTTTTAAGGACATCTTCATCGAGCGTTCCGGTCTTGGTGATAATGGAGAAAATATTCTTCCGTTTGGTTGCCATCACCTTCTTCAAGTCCGAGCTTTTGATATGCTTGTTTCCTTTGAAGACTATTTTCTGGATATGTCCCTTGGGGCCTTCAGAGATCGTAAAGGTGACCACGGCCTCATTGGTTTCCAAATAATCGACCTTATACTCCACCTTGACTCCGTAATAACCCTTCGAAAAATAGAGCCTCCGGATCTGTTCCGAATCCTCTTTTACCTTGTCGAGATTGAGGATCGAGCGTGGCTTGAGGCTCATCTTCTCTTTGATATCGTCTAACTTCACCTTCTTGTTTCCCTTCACCAAAATCTCCTTGATCGAAGGCTTTTCCACAACGATGAAGATTACCTCTTTGCCCTGGGGGGTCGGTTTGATATCCACTTGCACATCGGTGAAGTAACCCAAATCAAAAATGGACCGCAGATCCTCGCGAACCTTTTCGATAGAGAAGGGACCTCCCTCCCGGCTCTTAATTGCGCCTCGGATGACCGCTTCTTCCACCTTCACATTTCCAAGAATCATGATCTTCCCGATGTTTTCCTCGGCGCTCGCGCTTATCGCTACGAGAAGGGAGAAGATAAGCAGGACAAGCCCCATTTGCCTTACGGTCATGTTCAGGCTCCTTCCCATTTTTGGGAATCTGATACAGATCCTCTACCCCGGTTTTTCGGACGGGAGTGGATAGGATGAGAAAATTTCCATCTTCATATCAAATCTTCATTTTTTTGTAAAGAGATGTTCTCTATCCGAGCGCCCTTCCGTCGACCAGTTGGATCTGGCGCGACAATTTTTCAGCCAACCTTAGGTTGTGTGTCACGACAATCAGGGTGACCCCTTTAATCCGGTTCAGTTCCCGGAGGAGATCAAAGACGGACTCCCCCGTCTTCCCATCCAGGTTCCCCGTAGGTTCATCCGCCAGCAGGACTTTCGGTTCCAAAACGAGAGCCCTCGCTACCGCCACGCGCTGTTGTTCTCCACCGGAAAGTTCCCCTGGTTTATGAGACAAGCGCTCTTTGAGGCCCACCAACGTTAGAATCGCCTCTGCCCGAGAGACGGACTCCTGTTTCGGAATCCCTTGGATCAAACAAGGCATCATCGTGTTTTCCAAAGCGCTGAATTCGGGAAGCAGGTGATGAAATTGAAAGACGAATCCGATTTCACGATTTCGAAAGTGGGCAAGACCCTTTTCATTCAAGGTATAAACGTCTTTTCCTTCATAGAGGACCTTTCCGGACGTCGGCCGATCAAGCGTGCCTAAGACGTGGAGAAACGTGGTCTTCCCTACACCCGAGGCACCGACAATGGCGGCCTTGTCGCCCTGAGAAAAGGTAAGATCGACACCTTTGAGAACCTCCACCCTTTTGGATTTGTCTCCATAAGACTTGAAAAGCCTTTGTACCTGGATCAACTCTTTCAAACCATTGCCTCCTTAGCCTTTTGAATAGCCTCTTGCGAGAGAAGTTCGTTCGTCCGGGAGAGGCGATTGAGAGAGATCTCTTTCAGTTTGGTCTGAAGGTTAGGGAATCGGCGGAGGCAGGTGTTGAAGTCTTCCTTTGTCATTTCCATTAACTCGGTGGGACGGGTGGTCCTGGCGTTCGCCGTGCGGGGCTTGTTGAGAAGCGGCCCGATCTCACCAAAAAAATTTCCGCTTTCCAAAATGGCCAATAACACTTTTTTCCCGCGCCGGTTTTGAGTGAATATTTCCACCTCGCCGCTTCTCACCATATAGAGGGAGGCGGGAGGATCCCCTCCTTTGAAAAGAAGGGTTCCCTCGGGGACCTTGTGAAGAAGAAACCGTCTCAGGACCTCCCCTCTCTCTTTGGAGGTGAGGGAGGAGAAGACGGGGGAAAGAGCGAAAAAGTTATCCAAGATTCTTTCCTCAAAGAGGTTCTGGAGCACCTCATTCAGCCTGGGATGGGTTTCGATCATCTTATCAAGCGCATTTCTGGAAATTTCGAGAATCTCACATTCGCTGACCGCCTTGACCGTGGCGTGTCTTTTTTGATCAATAAAATAACCAAACTCGCCGAAGAAACTTCCCTCCCTGAGGTTGCGAACAGATACCTCCCTCCCCTCCGGAGTTCGCTTGGTAATGGACACCTCCCCACGACTGATGACGAAGAGAGAATCCCCTCTTTCTCCGTCCCGGCAAATCAAGGAGCCCATGAGAAAGGTCTTGCATTGAATGTGTGGAAGCAGGGATTGAAGCTCCCGTTCGTCCAGCTCGGAGAACAGAGGGATGTAGGGAAAGGGGTGAAGGGGTTTCGTCTCTCTGGTTTTTTCTGCATAGAGTTGTGCCAGCCGCTGATGGACATCCTGAGAGGACGGATCAATCCTCAAGATCATTTTATTGATGGAAATGGCTTGAAGCAGAAAGCCGTCGTGCGCATAAGCTTCCGCCACCTTTCGGTACATCTGGACGGCCTCTTCCTTTTGACCCAAACGCTCGAACAGCTCCGCCACCTTCACCTGGGATCGAAAATCGCCTGGCTCCTGTGCACAATGATGCTGAAAGCACTCGAGGGCCCTCTTCCATTCCCTTCGGGAGAGGGCTTGCTGGGCCTCTTCTTTAAAAGACATCTTCTCCTTATTCATATCGCAGTCCCTCAGCGGGGTCGAGTCTCGATGCCCTCCAGGAGGGATAAAGCGTGGCCAGGAGACTGATGAGGATTGCGGTGATGACGATCATCACCACATCCATCGGGTTGACCTGTGAAGGGAGTTTGTCGATATAATAGACATCGCTCGGAAGAATCTTAAACCCGAAAAGGTTTTCGACAAATCCTGAAACCTTCTCCAGGTTCAGCGCCGTCATCAGGCCGATGACCGTCCCGAAGAAAGTTCCGACAACGCCGATGACCCCCCCCTCAATGATAAAGATCCTCAAGATCCCTTTGGAGGGGGCGCCCATCGATTTCAGAATGGCAATATCCTTATTTTTTTCCATGACCACCATGATCAGCGTGGAGATAATATTGAAGGCGGCCACTAAAACAATGAGGACGAGGATGATAAACATCGCCACCTTCTCCAGTTTCAGGGCGGAGAAGAGGTTTCGATTCATCTCCATCCAATCCCTCGTCCAGAAGGGGAGCCCCAGCTTTTGGCGGATTTCTTTCCCAATCTTCTTTACGTTATAGATATCGTCCGTTTTGATTTCGATCCCTGTCACGCGAGAATCCATATTGAGGAATTTTTGTGCGCTTGAGATAGAAATGTATGCCAGGGTATTGTCGAATTCGTACATCCCCGAATAAAAGATGCCGACGACACGAAATGGCTTCATTTTGGGCATCATGCCCATGGGGGTCATGGTTCCGAGGGGGGAGATGACCTGGATCGGATCGCTAATCGAGACACCGAGCCGCTTCGCCAATTCAACTCCGAGGATGATACCCGGAGACTCGCCTTCTGCCTTCAGGTCCTGAAGACGTCCGGCCTTCATATTGCGGGCCAATTCGATCACTTTCCCAACGCGGTCCGGATCGATCCCGTTGAGAACCACGCCGAACACATTTGACTCTGAAGAGAGCATCACCTGACTCAAGATAAATGGCGTAGCCGAGGCGATCCCCTTGACTTGCTCTACCTCCTTGACCACTTCTTCATATTGATCCATGCCTTCTTGGTTCGCCTTTAGGACGACGAGGTGAGCCTGGGTGCCTAAGATCTTCTCCTTCAGCGTCTTTTCGAAGCCGCTCATCACGGCCAGGACGACGATCAATGCCCACACTCCAAGGGCGAACCCAATAATGGAGATGAGGGTGATGATGGAAATGAAGGTCTGTTTCCGTTTGGCCTTGAGATATCTCAGACCGATAAACCACTCATAATTCATGGAACGTTATTTCTCCATTCGAAGCAAGGGGAAGAAGATGACGTCCCGGATGGAAGGCGCGTCCGTGAGGAGCATGACCCAACGATCGATCCCAATGCCTTCGCCGGCGGTGGGAGGCATTCCGAATTCGAGGGCCCTGAGAAAATCCTCATCCAGGTTGAGAACGGCGTCGGCCTCGTCGGCCCTCTCCTTCAACTGTCGGACAAAGCGCTCACGCTGATCCACGGGATCATTCAGCTCGGAGAAACCATTGGCGATCTCCCGGCCGGCGATGAAGAGCTCAAAACGATCTACCACGTCCATGTCCTTTCCGTTCCGGCGAGAGAGCGGGGAGACCTCGGTGGGGTAATGGGTGATAAAGGTCGGCTGAACGAGATGCGGTTCGACGAGTTCTTTAAAGAGGTCGTCGAGAACCTTTCCATGGGAGGTTCCTCTTCTCAGTTCAAGGCCGAGACGCTTGGCCAACTCGATCGCGCGAGACGGCTCTTTCAGGATCACCGGATCAACCTTTCCATATTCCAAGAGAGATTCCTTGTAAAAGAGTCTCCTCCAGGGAGGGGTGAAATCGATCTCCTCGCCCTGATAATTGAGACGGAGTCCGCCATGAATTTCTTTGACGATCGAGGAGAGAAGCTCCTCGGTCATTTCCATCATCTCTTCGTAGGTCGCATAACTCTGATAGAACTCAAGCATGGTGAATTCGGGATTGTGCAGTGTCGAGACCCCTTCGTTTCGAAAAGAGCGATTGATCTCAAAAATCCTTTCAAGCCCTCCGATCACCAGTCGTTTTAGGAAGAGTTCTGGAGCGACCCTCAGATAGAGCTCCATGTCCAGGGCATTATGATGGGTCCTGAAGGGTTTGGCCGTCGCACCCCCTGGAATGGGATGGAGCATCGGAGTTTCCACCTCCAAGAAGTCCCGTTGGATAAAAAAGTTCCGGATCTTTTGAATGGTCATGATCCGCGTGAGGAAAATCTCTTTAACCCTTGAATTGGCAATGAGGTCTAAATAACGTTGGCGATAGCGGGCTTCGATATCGGTGAGACCGTGCCACTTCTCCGGCAGAGGCCGAAGAGACTTCACCAGGAGCTGAAACTTCTGAACCTGGAGCGTGAGTTCACGAGTCTTGGTTCGAAAGACTTTTCCCTCCAATCCAATAAAATCCCCGATATCGAATGTTTTAAAGAGTCGAAAGGCCTCGTCGCCGACAGTATCCTTTTGTAGGTAAACTTGAATTCTCCCCTTCCGATCTTGGATATGGATAAAACTGGCCTTCCCAAAGTCGCGGATCGCCATAATCCGCCCCGCCAGGCGGAAGGTTTCTTCAGCCGATTTCAACTCCTCATCCGAGAGGGGATCGAGGGCTTCATGAAGATCTTTGGAGGTATGGGTTGCCCTGAAATCGTTTGGGTAAGGGTCGATCCCATCCTTCCTCAACGCCTCCAGTTTTTTGATCCTTTGCTGGATCAGCTCACTCGTTTCGTCCATTTCTTCTGCCCTGAGCGATCCCCTTCCGCTATGATATTAATCTCATTAAGATTTAAGAAAGTTTTAGGACTTTTCAAACTAACCCATTTTCACATATCCGTCAAGCGAAAACGGGATTTCGAATTGCCTCACATTAAATGTTACCCGTTTGGTTAAGCAAAAGGTATCGTTGACTCATAATTCATGTTACCCGACAATTTCCCCTTTTAAGGGGGATTGTCATGAGTCCACGAGCCAGAATGGAATATCTTGAGACCATCTACTTAAGATACAA
>DBZJ01000107.1 GCA_002311635.1 Syntrophaceae bacterium UBA1163 | reverse complement strand
GGTACCGGTTGTCGCGCTTCACCGCAAGACAAGGTCCATTTCCCGTCCGAAAGCAACGGATAGGACCTCCTAAATGCCGCGGGTAACGGTAATACCAGTACCGCACATACTGGCACAGGTTCCCTCCTATGTAGCAACATTACGGACCTGCGGGGTGGCCACCGCACCGGCTGCCTGTACGAGGGCCTGGCAATGTTGGGTAAGAAGCGGAGACCTGGTGCCATATGCCCCCCATTCTGAACGATTCAGAATGGTTGATCCTTTCTTATCTCGTAATTCGGTTAATATCCCGAGCAAACCACCGCTCCCGCCTTGGCTATCGGAATTATATGAAAAGATACCCTATCTTTTCACAAAATCGTGTTTAACGTATACCGGATCGGGATAGGAATAAAAACCTTTTCCGGTCTTTACGCCCAAATCTCCCCTGTCAATCATTTCCTTCAATTTGTCCGGCGGCTTCTTCGAAATGTCATTTGCCTCATTGTAATACATCATATGGACATTATACACCGTATCCAGACCGATATTGTCCATCATCCCGAATGGGCCTATCGACATGCCAGTGAAGACCATCCATGCCCGGTCGATAGTCTCGAAGTCTACGTAATCATTCGCCCACATGTTAAGGGCTTCGATTCTTGCCGAATGCCAAATACGGTTCATGCAAAATCCCAGGAGCTCTTTGTTGACCTTTATGGGAATGCAATCAATATCCCTGGCCCACTTTTCTGCCGTCATCATCGTCTCTTTGCTTGTCTTTGTCCCTCCCATCAGGTCAACCATGGGCATACGTTCGAGGTCATAGAAATGGATGTTCAAAATCTTTTCCCGCCTCGTGGTAACATCCTCCACACGCGAAACAGGAATTGTGGAACTGTTTGTGGCCAAAATAGCATCGGATGGAGCCACCGCATCCAGCTTTTTGAATAGCTCTCTCTTGGCCCGCAAATCCTCTATTATCGCCTCAATGACAAGTTCGGCCCCCTTCAAGGATCGGTCCAGGTCTGGAGTAAATGTAATGAGCTCCCTGACTTTGGCTTTTTCATATTCTGTTACTAAACCTTTATCAGCCATGACAGATAGTATCTGCTCTTCACGAACCTTTGATGCCGCTATGGCTTTTTCACTAATATCTGTTAATGAAACTCTATTCCCCGCTTTCCATGCGGCCCTTACGGCAATTTGGATACCCATAACTCCTGAGCCGACAATGCTGATTTTTCTCAGTTTCCCTGTCACAAACACACCTGTGATCCGGCCTCTAGTCTAATGTTTGTTCTCGACGCCTTTTAATTCAGCGTCGTTTTCAAGTTTATTCACACAAAAAGTCTTGCCATAGCTTTTCTAAGCGCCCTCCAATCGTTCTATTTCCCGAGACTTCAGCACCTGGTCCCTCATAATTCCAGAAAGGTTTTCCTTTAATTCCACAAAATAACGTTTGACGATCATCTCGCGGCTCCGGGGCCTCGCTAATTCTGGACGCACTTCCATCAGAAGACTGGTCGGCCGGTGAGTACATACTATGATCCTGTCACCCAAGAATATAGCTTCCTCTATGCTATGAGTAACAAAGACTATTGTTTTGCGAATTGCAGGTGCAAGTTCTTCCCCCCATACCCTGAGCAGGTCCATTTGCAGTATCTCCCGCGTATATGCATCGACAGAGGCAAAAGGTTCGTCCATCAACAAAACCTCCGGGTTGTTTACGAGAGTCCTTGCCAGCATCGCCCTTTGCCGCATGCCGCCCGAAAGTTCGTGTGGGAACCGATCTTCAAAACCCACAAGGCCCATGGTTGCGATATATTCCTTGACAAGCCTTCCTTTGTCCTCCTTCTCCGAGTCTTTAAATGCAAGTCCAAACGCAATATTCCTCTCTACGGTGAGCCAGGGAAATAGGGCGGGCTCCTGAAATACCATTGCCCGTTGAGGACTTATAGTCCCGTTGCAAAGCCCGTCTTCAAAATATATTCCTCCTTTTGTCGGTATTTCAAAGCCCGCTATCAATCTTAGGAGTGTAGATTTCCCACAACCGCTGGGACCAAGGATTGACAAAAACTCACCTTCAGCCACTTCGAATGAACAGTCTCTGACAGCTGTTATTGATCTCCCCCCGGTCCTATACGTCTTCGTAACATTGTCAACTTTTACCTTTATGCTTTTCATACCGACTCCCGATTTTTTATGGCCGGGCCTCCCATCTCCTCAGCTCGAAGATTTAACTCGATAATATTTTCTCCAATAAGAACGGACACCGGCAATTATAAGCTGCTGCAATGCCCGACTATAGAGAGCGTCATTGGCCGTCCTTATTTGCAATGATGTCAATCCCCGATTTCCCAGTACGCTTTGGCGTCCTCGACGGTTGCAATCTCCCGCCCGAGTTCCCGAGCGATTTTTACTATTCTTTCCACCAACTGAGCATTATTTCTTACCTTTTCGCCCTTTCTATAATAAACAGTATCCTCCATGCCCGTCCTTATGTTTCCGCCCATACACATTCCGGCTATCGTAATAGGTAAGTGGGCTTTGCCTATGCCTATAACCTGCCAAAACGATCCTTCCGGCAAATCCGATACCAGTCTAAGCAAATCTTCATGTCGTGCAGGTATGCCGCCCGTGCTCCCGAGCACAAGGCTGAAATGCAGCGGTTTCCTGAGGAAGCCCGCATCTGCCAGTCTCAAAATATTTGCCACATGCCCAATATCGTAGGTTTCGCACTCCATCGGGATCTTACTTTCATTCGCCTTCTTTGCAAATCTCGTATTAAATTCGTAAGGATTTGGAAAAAAGATGTCATTTATGTGAAAGGTACCTGCATTAATCGTAATCAGGTCAGGCTTAGGCTCAATGTCGAATAATTTCATCCTGTCCTCAAATGGAGAGCACGACCGGTTTCCCTTTTCGTCAGTCACCGTCGCTCCCGCATTCCCGATTTGGACGAGAATAGGACACTTTGCCTTGATTTTATACACAGCCTCCCTATAGACATTCAGATCGGCAGTCGGTTCCCCTTGTTTATCCCTAACATGCAGGTGGCATATAGATGCCCCGGCATTATAACAATCATAAGCGTCTTGAGCCTGCTCATCCGGTTGTTCGGGAAGATTGGGATTCGCTTCCTTTCCGTGTTGCCCACCCGTGATTGCAACTGTGATAATCAACTTTCTGCTTCTTGTAAAATCAGCCGTCGTTAACATATCCGCCCCCTTTTTGTTATGACATAGTTCTTGAGGATACTTTATACTTCGAACACCCGAGATGATTGTGTCCGTATTATTAGGGAGGTTCTCCCCATCTGCCCACACCCGCACACAGGGAAGGCCGATTTCCCATAAACATGCTCAGGTGGTTTCTCGTTCTCTTTTGTCCCGATTGAATGGCCATGAACGTTTCTACGTGCCGCCATTTTTCAGTCCACCTTTTCAAGGTCGCACCTCATTATTTTTTCCGTTAAGTTTATGGCTGTCTCTCTTTGAGCGACTTTGTCTTTATGATGGTCCGGTCTATTTCTCTCCTCAGCTTTGAAACCTCATCTTCGGTGTAGTCATAAAAACCTCTCTTTGTCTTTAGGCCCAGATCACCTTTTTGGACTTTGTCTTCTAAGAGTTTTGATGGCTTATAAATAGGGTTGCCGGTGGTCACATACAGATACTTCAACCCACCAAGGAAAGCATCCAGTCCTATCAAGTCGACAATTCTTATCGGGCCGGCTGCCGGTAAGCGTAATGCAAACCCGTTTTCGATCATGGTGTCAACATCCTCCGGAGTCGCCACGCCTCGTTCGACCAAAGCCAAAGCACCCTGTATCATGGCAACCTGAACGGAGTTATGGATAAATCCGGGGTTGTCTTTGCACACTGCCGGTCGCTTGCCGACTTTTCTCAGGAGACCGAAGACGAATTTTGTTGTTCCCTGGGATGTTCTTCTTCCGGGCACTATTTCTACTGATGGACTCAAGTGAGCCGGGATGATCCAATGGGTGCCTATACACCGTCGTGGATATCTCATGCCGGAGGTAAGCTCAGTGATGCTCATTGTAGAAGTGTTCGATGCCAATACCACCTCTTTTCGACATACCTCTTCGCATCGTTTGAGCACTCTCCTCTTGATTTCCATATTTTCAGGGACAGCTTCAGTTATGTAATCTGCATCAGCCACGGCTCTATCCCAATCAAGGGTTAGATGAATGCGAGATTGAAGGTCCCCTGTCTTTTCGAGCTGATCTTCTTCCATTATCTGTCGGCAGTTTGTGGTAATCCGTTGTCTCGCCCGAGCCAGGATGGGCTGTTCTATATCAACCCCCGTGACTTCGTAACCCGCGATTGAAAATGCAAGCGCTATATCGGGCCCCATAGTACCCATGCCCAAGACGGTTATCTTCTTAACTTCCGTAATGTTCATTACTGAGTACTCCTCGGCAGCATAAAATATAATCTACCGTGTAATTCATCTGGATAATTACCCTCAAGTAATCCTTTCCTTATAGAACCAGGCTGCCTTCTTTGCTTCGACATACCTGATTCCCTTATCCATAAGAAACCCCAGCAGTCCAATCGTTAGCATCCCTACTAAGACCCTCTCAGTCAATAAGAGTTGTCTGGCATCCATTATCATAAACCCTAGACCTGAAGGCGCCGCTACTAATTCGGCGGCAACCAGGCACATCCAACTTGCCCCCAGTCCCACCCTTGCTCCAGTAAGGATAAATGGCAAAACCCCCGGCAGGATCACTTTCCACAAAATGTGGCGGTTAGGGCATCCTAAGTTGAGCGCACTCCAAACCAAATGTATGTCTGTGCCCCTGACCCCAGCTATGGTATTGACTAAAATCGTAAAGAAAGCAGCGATAAATATGATAAATACGTTTTGGGAGGTCCCGATCCCAAACCATAGAATACTTATGGGAATCCAAGCGAGAGGGGGTATGGGCCTTATCACCTCCAAAATGGGGTCAAGGATATCACTAATCAGCCGAAATCTCCCAATTAAGATACCTAATGGCACTGCCACGGCAAAGCCAAGGCCGAAACCCAATGCTACCCTCTCCATACTCGCGGCAATATGCTTGAATAGCTCACCTGTCTCGATTAGCCCGATCGCTTCTGCCAGGACCTCGGAAGGTGGCGGGAACAACAATCTATGCTCTTCGAAAACTTGCCCCATAAGAACTTGCCAAATGGCCAGAAGCACAATACCTGCTCCAGCACCTCTGACTGTTCTCGATCTAAAGGCGTGACGTAACTGAAACATTGACCCCCCTATTCTATATGCGCAGCCTTGTTCAAAACGCCCCTAAGAGAACGCTTTGCACAATCATAAGAGATAGAGAACGGAAAGACCCGGACCCGTATCCTCAGTTAAGCAGCTATACCCTCCATCGACAAAAAGTCTGAGTACGTGTCCAGCTATGGTTTATACAGCTTACCTTTGAAATACCAGGTGGCAACCAGATCCCCACGCTCAGGAAAAGGTTGCGGATCTACAGGCTTACCGAGTTCGGCATTAAGAGGCCAGGAATAGTAGGGAGGATAAGGTGGCTTATCCGGCTCGCCTTTCCATGTCTTAGGTACCCAGGGAGGGACGCTCGGAATCGCCCAACCCAACTTCTTAAAAGTGTTTCCCAAAATATCTGGACGGAAATAACTCTTGTAGCGGTCCGAAGTGACTAACGTCCTCGTCCTGCCGGTCTCAGACAGGAATTTGGCTACACCTGATAAGGCTTTTGCCTCAAACTCAGGATATATATATAGATAAGTCGGCTTATAATATGTGTAAAGTGAATCCAGGTAAATCAAGGTCTCCCATGGAAAGATTTTTTGGATAACGTGCTCTGCTTTCACGAGTTTCGTTACCCCATTGATGTCGTACCTCATGAGGAGGTTCGCTTCGCAGTACGCATCGGCGAGTGCCTGAACTACGTCGGGTACTTCTAATAACTCCCGGCGGATTGACAAATAACCGAGATACGTCATATAAGGCCAGTCAACGTCGATAATTTTAGTCTTCTTTAGCGAAGACGTAAGGTAGTGTACGGTGGGTTCCCAAATTGCGAACGCATCTACGCCCTTCGGCAACAACATTATATCGGGCCCGCTCATGTCCTTTAAGATCACATCTTTACCGACTTCGATGCCCTGGACTTTACAGCTCGTCCGAAAGTAAAACTCAGCCGAAGTACCTACAGGAATCCCAACAATGGCTGGACGTCCTAACTTCTCCGCCTTCAAATCCGTCAGCTTAGTAATCGGAGACCCCAGAGGGACCAAGGTAGCGTGCCGGCCGCCCACTGAGGAATGCGCTAAGCCAACCATCTGAAACCCCTTGTCAATCATAGTCGTCGTCGGAAAGTTACCGGCGTTTACAGTATGAACCTGTCCTGCGACAAATGCCTCAAGCATAGGTGGACCAGCTAAGAACGGAATAGCTTCGGCCTCAATACCCCTTGCCCGCAGCAATCCTTTCCTAACCGCCAAGAAAGGGAGACAATCAATCTGATACCCTAACTTGAGAGGCCACCACCCCTTTTGTTTAAGCCAATTAATGGAAGCGTCGGAAACCTTCTCGTAAGGCAACGGCCATCCCCATTCCGTAAACTTCTGCTGCTTGGGCTGAGCGGCCGACGGAGAAACAATGCCAAACATCGAAGTCGTCGTGAAGATAATAAGGGCTACTATTAAATTGACCCCAAGTTTCATAAATCCCCCCCCTGTAATGTTCTCGACCCCCGAGTTAGATACCAGGGAAATATCCAAGCTGACGAGACACAAAGAGCGCCTTATCCTTAAGATAAGGAGCGATCTCAAATAGCTTCTCTGCGCTCGTTCCTGTCTTTTCATCCATGAGATTGATCGCTGCAATAACCTTCCCGCTTGCATCCTTTATGGGTGAAGCAATGCAGTTTAAATCTACGTGGGTTTCCCCCTCATCGGTCGAGTAACCTCTCTCCCCTACGAGCTTCAGGTTCTGCTTTACCAGTTTCTTGTCGACAAGGCTTTTATCGGTGAGCTGTGAAAGATTGACTGAAGCCAGGATCTTGTCCTGCTCCTCTTCACCAAGGTAGGCAAGTAATACTTTCCCGATGGATGTGGTGTGGACGGGCAGATTGAGACCAATCCGCTGGGCGAGCAGATCGATATTCATATTTCTGATATGATCCACCACAATGACACGCATATCTCTCATAATCCCCCAACTGGCCGTCTATTGTGCTCCTTGGCCATCTGCTCTATGTGGGGACGGAGGATCCTCCGAAGGGGAAGATGAAAGGCATACA
>DBZJ01000096.1 GCA_002311635.1 Syntrophaceae bacterium UBA1163 | reverse complement strand
TTTTCAACATAGAAGCATGACATATCGGTTCGATTCTGGTCTTCTTCGCATCCATGGTCATTCATCATTTCTCGATGATCTCGTCGATATCGCGATTATTTTCTAAATCGTCCTTTCTTCTTTTCGGGTGGTCATGATTGACCGGTAAATTGATAAAAAAGGAGGACCCCCTGCCCCACTGGCTCTCCACATCAATATAGCCTCGGTGGTCTTGAATGATCTGATGCGAGATGGAGAGCCCTAAGCCGCTCCCCGTACTTTTCGTGGTAAAGAAGGGATTGAAGATTTCCTCTATATTCTCCGGCGGAATTCCACATCCGGTGTCTGTACACTCGACCTGAACGTAGGGTTCCCCTCCAGGTTTTATAAAAGATCGGGTCTTAACCGTAATTTTTCCATTGTCGGAAGTGGCCTGAAGCGCATTTAATAAGATGTTCAAGAAGACTTGTTTGATCTGTTCGCGGTCAATCTGGACAGGGGGTAAATCGGAGGCATAGCTTCTAAGAATGTCGACTTGTTTCTTTTTCGTTTCTGTTGAAATTAGGAGAATCATTCCATCCAAAATCGTGTTGATATTCTCAAAATCCAGCTTTGGATCCGAGGGCCTGGCAAAATCGAGGAGCTCATTGACTAATGTAGCAATCCGATCGACCTCACCGGAGGCGATCTTGAGAAATTGATCTCGGAATTCCTCATCTTCAAGCCGCTCCGGTAATAGTTGGGTTAAGGTCTTGATGGCGACCAAGGGATTACGAATTTCGTGGGCCAGCCCGGCTGTCAGAGTTCCCAGAGAAGCAAGACGGTCTGCTCTGCGAATATAGGATTTTGATTTTTTCAAATCTTCATATAGCTTTGCATTCTCAATGGCGATCGCTGTCTGGTTTGCCAGGGTGCTGAGCAATTCAATGTCTTCGTGGGAATAGATATCTTTGTTAAACTTATAGCCCAGGTTAAGCATCCCAATGAGTTGTCCTTTTGAAATGAGGGGGAGACTCACCTCTGCCCCGATCAGCGACATCATATTAACAATGTATTTTAGTTCGGGAATATTGGCCCCCTTAGCCAATTCTTCTCGGATGATAATCTCTCCCATTTTCTGCAAATATCGGGGCAGGGGGTCGTCTTTAGGAAGCTGAGGGTTTGTTGTGGTCACATTAATGTTCTTTGATTCAAATAGAGAGTAGGCTCCTTTGTCCTCATTCCATAAAAATAGAGATGCCTTCTCAACTCCCATGGTCTTTGTAATGGTTTCAAAGACACTTTTTGCAAGGGATTGTAAATCGAGGATGGTGACCATGGCTTTGCTGAATCTTGCCAGGGTTTCGCGATAATCATACCGACTCTTAAAAAGAAATTGCTCCACGGCCTTTTCTGTGTGAGGTTTAATTCTGTTAAACAGGATTGTCACTACCAAAAGGAGGAGCAGAACAAAGCCTAATAAAAGGTAATGGATATCTCCGTAAACAATCTTCTGGAACAGGAGAGCCAGGAGAAAAGAGGGAACGAAAAGGAGCAATATTAAAAGGGCATACGTCGTTCCTTTTTTAAGGACGATATGGATGTCCATCAGTCGGTGTCTTGCAATTGCATATGAAATGATTACCACATAAAACGAAATTAAATAAAATCCAAATGGAAAGATTTCAATATTAAAATTAGGTAAAAACGTGGACGCACCTCCCAAGAAACCAACGATGGCTGCGAATAACAAATATCTAATTTGGTTTCTTGCCTGCCCTTGTGATTTGTTAAAGCGTCTGATCAGGATGTAATGGCTATAGGCTATAGTACCGATAAAAGATACGGCATAAAAAGGATAAACCATTCCAGGAATACCGTAATTGCGGAAGGAAAGTATTGGTCTAACGCCTTGAATAAATAAAGGGGTGAAATCGAAGATTAGGAAAATAAAGCTTAACGCGTAAAAGGCAGCTACCAACCTTGTTTTTTCTAATTTTAAAAAAGAATTTATAAAGTGAAAGAAGAGTGCGGGTACGAACACAGCCCCTACGTAGCACGATCTAACTACAAGGAGACCAATGCTTTTATCGGAAACCAACTCTTTAGTAAGAAGACCCCAGTGCCAAAACGAAATGCTTAAACTTAAAAGGAACCAAACTTTATTTACGCTTGAATGTCTGTTTTTTGAATAAACAAAGGCTCCTAATAATAAGCTTAACAATCCTGTTATAGCAGATGAGATAATGTAGGATATATTCATTTTACCCGTATTTTCTGATTATTAGAACCGAATTTTTCCCGCCGAACCCATGAGAATTTTTTAAGACTGTTTTAACCAATGCTTTTCTTCCGTTATTCGGAACATAATCTAAATCGCATTCCGGATCTAGAAACTCATAATTTATTGTAGGCGGAATAAATTGATGTTTTATTGTTAGAGCACTTGCAATGAGTTCTATTGACCCAGCAGCTCCTAATGCATGGCCTATCATAGATTTATTGGATGAAATAGGAATCTTATAAGATCTTTCTCCAAATACTTGTTTAATTATTTTTGTTTCAGTTTTATCATTCAACACCGTGGAACTACCGTGAGCGTTAATGTAATCAATCTCAGAGGGGTCAATTTTGGCAGCTTGGAGAGCAAGTTCCATAGCCTTTCTAGCTTGGTCACCAGTGGGTAAAGGCTGAGCCATATGATAGGCGTCATTAGTCGTCCCATAACTAAGCACCTCTCCGTAGATATGAGCATCTCTTTCTATCGCATGCTCCAAACTTTCCAAGATTAGGATACCAGCCCCCTCACCCATTACAAAACCGTCTCTCTCTTTATCAAAGGGTCTTGAGGCCTTCGTCGGGTCTCCATTCCTTGTCGAAAGTGCGCTTATTAGACAAAAAGCGCCGAATGTTAATGGGACAATAGGCGCTTCAGCACCTCCTGTAATCATAACGTCCGCAAGATCATTCTTGATTACGTAGAATGCATATCCAACGCTATCTGAGCCTGCTGCACAGGCGCTTGAGATAGTATTGGAATGGCCCCGAATACCAAATTCAACAGAGACCTGGCCCAATGCTCCTCCGGGAAAAATTTTTATTGCCAATAGTGGATCTACTCTATTCAATCCCTTCTCAATAAATACGCTATGTTGCTCTTCTGCAGATGGTATACCACCCAAAGCCGATCCTAAGGCAATCCCTGTTCTGTCTGATTTTCTGTCAGTATCTCCCAAATTTGCATCATCAAGGGCCATCCTTGTGCAAGCTGCTGCAAATTGGGCAAACCTATCCATACGTCTGGCACTTTTGGGGGGCATGAAATTTAGTGGATCGAAATCTTTCACTTCTCCGGCAACTTTAGAAGGATAGGAAGATGCATCGAAGTGGGTTATTTTTCTAACCCCTGATCTTCCACGAACTAATGAATCCCAGAAGTTATCTATTCCAATCCCGTTAGGAGCAATTACTCCCACTCCAGTTATTACTACTCTTCTCTCTTCCATTTATTCCCGTGGTAATCCTTTCCGCGATTTATGTCATTCCAAAACGAAAAATCCTTGTCCCACAATTCTCAATTCCATTGCGTCCAATATCTTGTATCCGGATTGCAAAAAAATGTTTTTCCAGTCACCAAAAGGTAAGAGGGTCTGCTTTGATGCCAGGTGAAATAAATGATGTTCCGCAAGAAAGCTTTTCGTTTTGCGCAAAGCAAAAGTGTCTTGTTTGCAAGCTTCTAAGACTAACAATTTAGAACTAGGAAACAATGTTCTTAGGTTCTTCAAAAGCTTGATTGCTTTGCCAACGCTATTCTCTGACTCGACCAATTCATGTAAGATATACAGAATTGTGAGTACATCCGCTTTCAGATTTATTTTGTCATCCAAATTCATTATATCTGATTGGAATACATAGATTTTTTCGCTTAAGTTATGCTTGGTTATGTTATTAATTGCCTCTTGGACAGCCGTGGCTGATATATCAACCCCGTAGCTTTTTTCTGACAAGGCGTCGGATAGATAAATTAAGAATTCCGCGTTGCCACAGCCCAGGTCAAATACTGATTTAAATTCATACTTTTTTATAAGTCTTTTTACATAAGGGTATGGTATTATTTTTTCCGTCTCTGCGCTTCCTGCCGTAACGTACTTAATATCTCTACTTACTTCCACGCCATATTGCTTTCGCTTACTTAGTAGATTTTCCAAATTTTCGAACACAGAGTAGTATGCACTTATAAAGTGGTATCCACCTTTGCTATAATTAAGACGAAAAGACTTTCTCATCTTGTACATATCACCGGCTAGATCTAATAAATCCAAAGATACTAGATAATTACAGATTCCTCTTAAGAAATAAATATCATAGTTATTTTCTTTGCAGAATTTTTCCAGATCTATCTTCCCATTTGTTGAAAGCTCTTCAAAAAAAGGTGTTTTAAGGAGCGTACCAATACAAGAAGAGACAAAGAATCCTCTAAAGAAAACAGTATTCTGTTTTAGACTTCTTATTAGATTTAGAAATTTTTTTAGCCCCATAACCCTAATAAGTGATATTACATCCCTGACTGTTTTCACTTTCTATATCCCTCCAAAAGAATAGGCCAAAATCAACCAGGTTTTCTTCATTAATGGGCATTCGAAAGATTGCTTTTTATCCATTCTGCAGTACGTTTAATACCCGTCTCTAAAGTTATCCTGGGGTTATATCCGATCTCATTCCTGGCCTTTGCAATATCATATGCCTCATGTAATTGCGTTTTGCCGATAGCATAGAGTTCTACAAGGAATAAACCGAATACATCACCTATTAGGGAGTTAATTTTCCATGAAATATTGCCAAAAAAACTTGGTAACTGGACTACTCTTATCTTTTGCTGAATGGCTTTAGATGCAGTCTCAATTACCTTGTTATACGTATAAGAGATATTATCAGACAGGATATATGTTTTCCCAACAACCTCCGGCTTGTCTGCCAATAATATCAATCCTCCGACGAAATTATCAATAAAACAAAAGCTCCGCAGATTATCTCCGTTCCCCATGATATAAATTTTTCCTTTGGTGATGGCATCTCGAAAGAATCGATCCAGTACCGATTTTTGATGGGGACCATAAATGAGCGAGGCCCTGACAATTACCCAGGGGATACCACACTTTCTGATCAGTCCCTCGGCTTCTAATTTAGTTTTTCCATAAATTGACATAGGTTCGCATTCGGATTTTTCCGTTATAAGAGTTCGTGTAGTGGCTGGTTTATAAACACCAGTGCTACTTATAAAGATTATTCTCTTCGTATTTTTTTCTTTACACGCCTCTAAAAGATTTTGTGTGGCCAAAACATTTCCTTTATAATAGTCTTGCTTCCGTCGGGAATATACTTCTCCGGCCAGATGATAAACGAGATCTATTCCGTCCAAAGCAGGCCCTAACGAGTCCCTAACAAGTAAATCCCCATAGGCTATGTCGACATTAAGATCTTTCAAAGGTGTGATGTCGCTGCTTTCTCTTACCAAACATCTCACAGAGTAGGTCTTTGATAAAGGCCCCACGAGATGCCTTCCAATGAATCCCGTTGCTCCAGTGACGAGAATGTTCACTCTTGAAATCATCCTTTCTCTGAGTATTCAGTGGGAACTGGCTGTGTATAACTTACGGACATGAGATTTCGTTAAAACAGATATCCGAAGTAAGCAGATGTCGTGATCACCCCCGTGGGATTTATTCCAATAGCCCAAGGTATTATTATAGATAATTTGGAGTTTTGTCAACAATTTTGTACACTTTCTCTGAGCAAATCCAACCCCGAGGGGGTCGCCTTACCTTGACAACCTCAATACTATTACAATATATTATCACTCGCTCAGGAAATTAGAGTCTGACGAAAGGGGGATCGATATATGAAGAGAAGCTTTCTGTGCATCCTGCTGGTTTTGGTAGTGGGGATTTGTCTTTCCAGCAACGTCCGGGCAGCGGACATGATCAAAATTGGTTTTGATATTGAATTGACAGGGGATATTCCAAAAGTGGGGGAAGCATCAAAATACGCTGCCGAGATGCTCAAGGAGCAGATCAATCGGGCCGGCGGGCTGAAGGTTGGGAGCAAATCCTATCAGCTAAATTTCATCTATGAGGACAATGAGACCAAAGCTGAATCTGCTGCGGCTGCGGCCCTCAAGCTTATCACTCAAGATCAGGTTTTGGGCATCATAGGTCCTCAAGCGAGCAAGCAAGCCATTCCGGCCGGAGAAGTGGCTGACGCGAATCAGACTGTCTTGATCACCGGTTGGTCCACCAATCCAAAGACAACGCTGGATCGCCCCTGGGTCTTCCGCGCCTGCTTCTTAGATCCTTTTCAGGGCCCTGTGCTTGCCAGGTTCGCCACCGAGGAGTTAAAAGCGAAGAAGGCAGCTATTCTTTATGACATTGCCAGCGATTATCCCAAGGGCCTTGCAGAATTTTTTAAAGAAGCCTTCGAGAAGATTCACGGAAAGGGTTCTGTCGTGGCCTTTGAAACGTTTACCACCAAAGACCGGGACTTCAGTGCCCAGCTCACCAAGATTGCGGCATCAAAGGCGGACATCCTGTTTACGCCTCAGTACTACGATGAAGTTCCTCTGATCGTGAAGCAGGCCCACGAACTGGGTTGGAAGAAGCCCATCCTGGGCAGCGATTCCTGGGGCTCGGCCGAGCTCATGAAGCTTTGCGGTAATGACTGTAAAGGTCTCTTCTTCAGCACCCATTATGCCGCGGCCGGAGCTAAGGGGACAACCAAACAATTCATCGATCAATATAAGGCCAGGTATGGATACGAGCCAGATGACGTATCTGCTTTGACCTGGGATGCCACTCGCCTATTGCTCCGGGCAATTCAGAATACGAAGGGGCTGACAGGCGACTTGAAGAAAGACAGGAAGGCCATCCGCGATCAGATGGCCAGGATCAGGGAATTCGATGGAATCACCGGTAAGATGTCTTTCGACGGAAGGACGGGGGATCCTATCAAGTGCGCCGTGATCGTCAAGATCAGCCAAGAAGGAAAGTTCGAGTTTTATAAATCCGTTTGTCCATAAGAGACCTCTGGGTAAACTCCTTCAGAGAGCGGGGGCGGGCGGGTGAAACACTTCCTCCGCTCTTCCTTTAGTCTTCAGGATGATGGAAAGCCCTTATCTTTAGGTCGAGGGTAGTTTCGTCTGGGAGACAAGAGAATTGACTCTCTCCATATTCATTCAGAATGTCATGAACGCCCTCCAGTGGGGAAGCTTTTACGCCCTCATCGCCCTGGGTTATTCAATGGTCTATGGGGTTTTGCTGCTCATCAATTTTGCCCATGGAGATATCTTCATGGTGGGGGCGTACATCGGTTTTTTCATCTCAACCTTTCTGCTGGGAGCCTATGGTTTTCAACTTCCTTGGAAATTGTCCGGCGGCCTTGTCATTTTCCTGACCTTTCTTCTGACCATGGCTTTAACAGCCGGGGTGGGGGTGGCCATCGAAAGGGTGGCTTACCGTCCTCTCAGGCGAAAGGGTGTCAGCCGGCTTTACTTGGTGATCACTGCCCTGATGGTAGGGTTATTGCTTGAGAATGGGAACCTTGCCCTGCTCGGGGCCAGTCGCAGAAACTTTCCTGAGTTGATCCCCAAGGTCCTGTACAGCGTGGGAGGGGTGAACTTCTCCAATACAAAGATTATTGTCATCATCGTCACGCTCTTGGTCTTCGTCTTCCTTCAGACTGTGGTGCTCAAGACCAAATGGGGTATGGCCATGCGGGCCATCTCTTATGATCGGATGGCCGTTCCCCTGATGGGGGTTCCGGTGGACACGATTATTGTCATGACCTTTGTGCTCGGATCTTCAATGGCCGCTGTAGCTGGAATCCTCTTCGCCGTCTCTTACCCGGTCCTGGAGCCGTATATGGGAGCGCTGGTGGGCTGGAAGGCGTTCATCGCAGCCGTGGTGGGCGGAATCGGTGAGATTCGCGGAGCGATTGCGGGAGGATTCATTCTGGGATTCACGGAGATCTTCGTCGCGACCGTATTCCCTTCAACCTTCCGGGATCTCATTGCCTTCGGGGTCCTTTTGTTGATTCTAACCCTCCGTCCCAATGGAATCTTCGGCATTGCGAGGAGAACCAAAGTTTGAACAAAGGAGAAGTCAGAATCCAGAATTCAGAATCCAGGAGTCGAATCCCAGAATGAAACGGCCACCTGCGAAACATTTTCAAGTAGTAAGTTACTGGAGGCATATCTTTCTTCTATTCTGGATTCTGGCTCCTGAATTCTGGATTCCAGAATGCTCGTTTGGTTTTGTAGGATGAAACAGTATTCTTTGACACTTTCGGCGTTTCTTTTCTTCGTTTTGGTTGTGGGGCTATCCTGGGCTGGAACGCTAAGCTCTTACATTCAGTTGGTTCTCATGTTTGTCGGCGTCAACATCATGATGTCGTCGAGCCTGAACCTTGTCAATGGATACATGGGCGAGTTTTCCTGCGGGCACGCGGGGTTCATGGCTGTAGGAGCCTACGCGGCCTCGCTCGTCACCGTCTGGTGCTTTACGGCAGAGTCCGTGTTTGGTCCTAACCTTCTGCCTCCTGCATGGGCGGTCGTGCTTTTTCCTTTCATCCTCCTTTTCGGAGGTGTCATCGCGGCCCTCGCGGGGCTCCTGGTGGCCATTCCTTCCTTCCGAACCCGGGGAGATTACCTGGCCATCATCACCCTGGCGGTCAACTACATCGTCAAGTCTGCCATTGAGAACATCCAGCCCATCGGCGGAGCCCGGGGCTTCATGGGGATGGCCCGGGTGGTCAACGGGATGAAAGAGGTGGCGGATATCCCCTGGATGATGATCTGGACATGGGCCTTTGTTTTCCTGACCGTTTTGCTCATCAAGCGTTTTGTCTCCTCCACATACGGCAAGGGAATTATCGCTATTCGTGAGGACGAGATCGCTGCCGAGATTATGGGCGTCAACACCCGAAGGGCAAAGATGGTGGCCTTCATGCTCTCTTCCGGGCTTGCGGGGTTGGCAGGAGGCCTGTTCGCTCACATCCTAGGTTACATCAACCCCGGCAGCTTCGGGATTATGAAATCTACCGAAGCACTCGTGATGGTCTATTTAGGAGGGATGGGTTCGTTGAGCGGGTCCGTGCTCAGTGCAGTCCTCTTCACGCTCCTCCTTGAGATTCTGAGGCCGTTGCAGCTTTATAAGTGGGTCGTCGTTCCGTTCATCCTGATCCTCCTGATGCTCTTTCGTACAGAAGGGTTGCTGGGTCATCGAGAGTTGACGGACGTTTTCCCAATTCTTAAGCGTATTTTTGGTTCAAGGGAGGAGGTCCATGCCGCTTTTTGAGGTGCGCGCGTTAACGCATTTTTTCGGAGGATTGAGAGCCGTTTCCGATTTCAACCTTACCTTTGACGGTGGAGAGCTGACGGGCTTGATCGGACCCAACGGCGCCGGCAAGACGACGGTGTTCAACCTGGTGTGTGGGGTTTACCATCCCACTCACGGAGAAGTAAGAATCGATGGGCGAAGCCTGGGAAGACTCTATCCCCATCAGGTGACAGCCATGGGGATAGCCAGGACGTTTCAAAACATTCGTCTCTGGCCTGAAATGACCGTCCTCGACAACATCCGGGTCTGCCATAATTATAAATTGGGCTATGGATTTCTCGACACGATCTTTCAGACCTCCCGATACCATACAGCCGAAAAAGGGATCGGGCGAAGGGCGAGAGAGGTTCTCGAGATTATGGGACTCCGGGATCATGCCGAGGAACTGGCCAAGAATCTTCCCTATGGCCTCCAGCGCAAGGTGGAAATTGCTCGGGCTCTCATTTTACGCCCCAAACTGCTGCTTCTGGATGAACCTTCTGCAGGCATGAACCTCGGCGAGAAGGAGGCGCTCATCGGGCTCATCCGATGGATCCGCAAGGAGTTCAACCTGACGATCTGGCTGATCGAGCACGAGATGAGAGTGGTGATGAATCTTTGCGAGAGAATTCAGGTATTGGATTTCGGACAGACGATCGCGGAAGGAACGCCTGAGGAAATCCAGGGTAACCCTCGCGTGGTGGAGGCCTACCTGGGGAAAGAGGTCGGTTGATGCTCCTCTGCGTTGAAGATCTTCGCGTTGGCTACGGCCCTATTGAGGCCCTTCATGGAATTACCTTTGGTGTGAGGGAAGGGGAGATTGTTACCTTAATCGGCGCCAACGGCGCTGGAAAGTCTACAACCCTGATGAGCATTATGCGCCTCCCTCCTCCTGAAGCTCCGGTCTACCACTCAGGAAAGATGATTTTTGAAGGGAGAGATCTCACACAGTTTTCGCCCCATCACGTCGTGAGCCGGCTGGGGATCTCCCTGGTGCCGGAGGGGAGGCGGATCTTCGGGAATCTGACGGTATGGGAGAATTTGAAGATTGCAGCCTACGCCCATGAGGATCGTCAAGAGATTCAGAAAAAGACAAAACGGATCTTCGGCCTCTTCCCGAGGTTGGAGGAGCGCCGCCATCAGGCGGCGGATACCCTGAGCGGCGGAGAACAGCAGATGCTCTCCGTTGCCCGCGCCATGATGACCGGAGGCAGGATGATGCTTCTGGACGAACCTTCCATGGGACTTGCTCCTTTTTTGATGTATGAGCTCTTTCACGTTTTGAAGGAGATCAATCAGCAAGGGACGACGATTTTGCTGGTGGAGCAGAATGCAAGGATCGCTCTCAAATATGCGCACCGGGGTTATGTCTTGGAGACGGGCAACATCCTTTTGGAAGGAGACGCGAGGGAATTGGCCAAGGATGAGAAGGTTAAGAAGGCCTACCTGGGAGAGTGAATCCAATCCCCTTATCGTGTGAAAAAATTCGGGGAGGGCGGCGGGCAAGAATATGTCTAAAGTTTTACAAATGCGGTTATTTTAGAGGGTAAAGCTAACAGGAGTCTGTAATTGCTCAATAGGTATCAATTCTTTCCTCGTAGGGAGTTAACGTGAAGATGTGCCGTTGTAAAACTTTCTCGACATCCCTGCCCGCCCTTTGCGGTCGCAGGGTGTAAAAAGAGAACGGGCGAGGGGGGTAGGCGGGATTTTGAATTTTTCCACAACTTCTATGATAATATGACCAGCATGCCTGTAAAACTTCCTGAAGAACAACAGTGCAGTGTTATGACATTCCCAGAGGATCTGCTTTATGCCGATACCCATGAATGGGTGAGAGACGAAGGGGGCAAGGTGACGATCGGGGTGACGGACTATGCTCAGAGTCAGTTGAAAGATGTGGTCTATGTGGATCTCCCCGAAGTCGGCTCTGAATTTGAGAGAGGAGATAGCATTGGAGTGGTCGAGTCGGTCAAGACCGTTGCTGATGTTTACACTCCGGTGACGGGTAGAGTGACGGAGGCAAATTTTGCCCTGAAGGATCATCCCGAATTCATCAATGAAGACCCATACGGAAAGGGATGGCTGATTAAAATGGAGATTCAAAACAGAGGGGAGTTAAAGGGGCTCCTATCCTCTAAAGCCTATCAGGGGTCTTTGGCAACGGATGAATAACTCTGGTGTCGGACGAGCTTTCGAATTTTGCAAATAAGATTTATGGATCGTAGAGGATATATCATTGATTTGGGTCTGGTTGATTATGAAAAGGCATTGGATCTCCAGCATCGATTCTGGTCGAAGCGAGTGGAAGAGGAGTTACCGGATGTACTGCTGATCCTTGAACATCCCCATGTGATTACCCTTGGAAGACGTGGAAACCGATCCCATCTGGTAGCACCTTCAGAAGTCTTGGAGGGAATGAAGATTCCCATTTTCCATGTGGAGAGGGGCGGGGATGTCACCTACCACGGTCCTGGGCAGATCGTGGCCTACCCCATCCTCAATCTGGAAGAATACGGGTATCGGGTCATTCGATACGTCGATCAGCTGGAGGAAATTGTTCTGCGCGTCCTCAGGGATTTTGGAATTGAAGGAAGAAGAGACCCCTTAAATCGAGGTGTCTGGGTGGCCGAAGAGAAGATTGCCTCAGTCGGGGTGGCGATAAAAAGAAAGATATCCCTCCACGGCATTGCGCTTAACTACGAGACAGACCTAAAACACTTTGACCTCATCAACGCATGCGGGCTCAAAGAAAAGAAGATGACCTCTATGGCAAAGATTCTTGGAAAAAGGATCTCCCGAGAAAGTGTGACCAAGAGTCTCTCTCTGAATTTCAGAGAGGTCTTTAAAGGGGAATGGGAGGAAAAAGATATACAAGAGCTGATAACGGATTGGAATGAGCACGTGAGTCTTGGAATTCCGTGGAAATGCAAATGATAACGAGGGGCAGAAACGTTGAGAAAACCGCCCTGGCTGAAAAAGCGAATTCCCCCTCTTCGGGATGTTGAGAAAGTCAGATCAATCCTGAAGCAGACAGACCTTCATACGGTTTGCCAGGAGGCCCGTTGCCCAAACCTGGCTGAGTGTTTCGCCGGAGGGACAGCCACGTTTCTCATTCTGGGAAGGGTTTGTACAAGGGATTGTGGTTTTTGTGCCGTGGAGCGTGGTGTTCCCGCTCCGCCCGATGAAGCGGAGCCTGGGAGGGTTAGCCAGGCTGTCCGGAAGATGGGTCTCCATTACGTGGTCATCACCTCGGTCACCCGCGATGATCTTCCGGATGGGGGAGCATCTTCTTTTGCCAAAACGATTCGAGCCATCCGCGCATTGAATTCGAAGACAAAGGTTGAGGTATTGATCCCCGATTTTAAAGGAGATCAAGACTCCTTGAAGACCGTCCTGGAAGAATGGCCGGAGATCCTGAATCACAATATCGAAACCATCCCGCGACTTTATCCGAGAGTCCGCCCTCTGGCGGACTACAAAAGATCACTGAATTTACTTAAGACGTCAAAAGATGATTATCCGCACATAGCTACCAAATCGGGCTTTATGCTTGGATTCGGAGAGACTCGAGACGAGGTTTTAGAAGTGCTTCAGGATTTGAGAGAGGTAGGGTGTGACTTCTTGACGATCGGTCAATACCTTCAACCCCGTCAGGATCGTTTACCGGTCATACGATTTATTCCCCCTGAAGAATTCGAAGAGTATAAAAGGGTAGGGGAAACAATGGGCTTTAGAGCGGTTGCCTCAGGTCCCTTTGTCCGAAGCTCTTTTCATGCGGCCCAGATGTTTGAAACAATCGAAGTTCAATAGCCTTCAAGCAATAATCATAACGAATATCTTGATAAAACGCCTAATCATGGTATATTTCCAATAATGGTACCATTGAAGAAACACACAACAGCCAAAGACCTTTCACTCACCAAGAGAGGATTCCTTAAAAAGCAGCTACTTAAAGAGTCAGCTACAGCAGCAGATGACTCCATGACGGTTTTACAAGAGTTTGAGACATTTGAAGAGGATTTACCCTTTAACGGACCATGTAATAGAAGAATCATACCTCCGGGCGATTGGCCGGCAAGTGACCCGTGAACGGGGCGCAATAGGAAATGATGTTTCATCTCCGGGAAGCGTTGCCTCTTGGGCAAAGAGCTTCACAATCGTCGGTTTCTTGAAAGATTAGGGATGATCGGGAGGGTGAGCAAAAAAAAGCTGACCGAAAATATTCAAATCATCCTCGACTAAATGTACTATTGACCTAAGGAAAAGGAGTGGAAAAAGATGTTGCCGAGTAGATTACTAACTATTCTCATCATTTCAGTGCTTTCCTTCACATCCTGTACCCTGAAGGAGGCTCAAGCTCCTCCTGTAGTCCAGCCGCCGCCGGTTGTTCAACTTCCTCCAAAGCCGGCCAAGATTGCTCTGGTGTTGGGGGCGGGTTCGTCAAAAGGGTTTGCGCATATCGGCGTGCTCAAGATCCTCGAATCGAATAAAATACCGATTCACATGATCGTGGGAACCAGCGCGGGGAGTGTCGTGGGGAGCCTGTATGCCTACGGCATGGATGCCTTCGCGCTTCAAAAACTTTCTTTCTCGGTGCAAAAAGACGACATTGTCGATGTTATCTATATCCCGAGCAATGGGTTTATCAAAGGGGAGAAACTCGAGGAATTCATTAACAAGACAGTGAATCATACCCCGATGGAAAAGTTGAAGATTCCCTTTTATGCCGTGGCTACGGATTTGGAAACGGGTCAGGAGATGGTCTTCGGAAAGGGCAATACCGGGACAGCGGTCAGGGCGAGCTGTTCCATCCCGGGGATTTTCAGGCCGGTAAGAATTTCCGATCGAATTTATGTGGATGGGGGGGTTGTCAGCCCGGTGGCTGTGGACGCGGCAAAGAGACTCGGAGCGGATGTTGTCATTGCGGTGGATATTTCCTCAACGGTGGATCGTACCCAGCCTGAGGGAACGATTGATACCATCCTGCAATCCATCAACATCATGTATTCAAAACTCGGCTCGATCCAGGTCTGCAAGGCGGATGTGGTCATCAAACCAAAGGTGTCCTACATTGGTTCAGGCGATTTTTCAAAAAGGCACGAGGCGATTCTGGAGGGAGAGAAGGCTGCAATCGAAGCTCTACCGCAGATTACGCAGATCGTCACTCAGCTTCGGCAGGAGAAGAGATTGGAGTGAAATGATCCCCGGTGCAGCCCGTAGACGCCATGTCTTGACGGAATTGGGTACCAGAGAGCCAGGTCCCTTTCTTCCCAGACGCCTGTGATGATTGAGTTATGGCTGTTTGGTACCGATATTCCACTCGGCAGGGTTGGGGGAGGACCAGCTGCCGGATATCCAACCTTCGTCTGCCTTCCCAAAACCAATAGTGGGTCGAAACCATCGAGCCAGAAAAATATTTTTGGTTACTGGCAGTCTCCCTGACCTCAGTTCTCACATTCGGCAATACACGATTGATACTCGATTCTGGCATTGTCAAGGCACATATTAAGCGTCCCAGCATCATCTGGGTCATCGTACTGGTCTTTGCACGATTGGACCTCCGATTCATACGCATCTCGACAATCTGACTTGCAGCCAGCCATGGATCGGAGGCTGAATCCAAAATTGATCAACACTAAAATCGAAAGGATAATGATCCATTTCCTTGTCATCATCTCACCTCTTTCTATTCCGGTACATGGCTATAACTAAAACCCCTGACCCATGCATCCATAGTATTCCTCGTCCTAAATCTTTATTTCACAGCTTCATCCAAAATATAAATTCGCCCAATGAACCGTAGGTTATTTTGTCAAATTATTGATGATGGCTCTTCCGGAGTATTTTCCGTTCGCAAGCTCGTCAAATATTTGATTGACTTCTGAGAGGCTCCCGACCCTGCTGACGTGAGTCTTCACTTTACCTTCCGCTGCCAGCTGAACTAATGCCCTCATGTCCTCAACGGTGCCCACGGCGGACGACATGATGAGTGGGTCCATCCGTAACAGCTCCAATGGGCTTATGGATATGCCTCCTTCGCTTACGGGCGGCATCCCCACCGAGATAAATACTCCCCCCTGTTTCAATAACTTTAGCCCGAGCTCAAACCCAGCTAATTTGGTCGAAAATACGATACTGGCATACACTCCACCAAAATTCTCCTTAACAAATTTGACTGCTTCGTTTGCATCCACAGCATCAAACGCACCCAATCTCTTGATGAATTCAATTTTTTCTTGGCCCACGTCAACACCGATCACTTTATACCCGAATGCTTTGGCAATCTGAACCGCATAGTGACCGAGACCACCCGCCGCGCCAACAATGGCTACCGGCTTTCCTGGCGAGACGTCGAACTTAATCAGTTTTTTTACAGCGCCGTAAGCTGTTAATCCTCCACACGCCAAGGAAACTTCGTTATCACTTACTTGTTCGGGCAGCTTTACCAACGCTTTTGCCCATACCGAAATGTACTCTGCATAGGTGCCAAGAACGACCTTAGCCTCCTTGCAGAGCCTGGGTTTTCCGCTGAGGCAATATTCGCAGGCCCCGCACCAGTATCCCCCTCCTGTACCACCGAGGCCCAATATCACCCTGTCGCCTTCCTTTACGAACTTCCCCGCTTCGGGCCCCAATTCCTCGACGATTCCTACGCCTTCATGACCCATTGGAATTGGATACGGCGGGACGAGCCGAGGCCAATCCCCCTTAACCAAATGTACATCCGAATGACAAACACCTGTGGCGGTAATCCTGACCAAGGCTTCCTCGAATCCAGGGGAAGGCTTAGGTACATCTTTTATGGTCAGTTTACCTTTATCAAGAATAGCTGCTTTCATACTGTTCTATCTCCCATATTTGATAAGAACTTGCTTTCGAGTGTGAGAAGTATAGCTAAACGGAATCTCATGCGTCAAGTTGATAAGATGCTAAGCAATCGACTTTCGGATGTCAAGGGGTCTAAAAAGGGTCAGCTTAGGAATTCATGAAATTCCTTCTCGTCATTTTTTAATCTCAGGAGACGATGATTGACGGAGGGCTTTGGGGGGTCTCTCGACCCTCTCCAGCATGAGATCGTCGTATTCAGAGCATCCTGGAGAGGTTTCATTTTCCTCCACCTGGTTGGATCCGAGCGAGATTGATTTTTCTACAGCCTCAACGCGGGCGCTGAGCCGCCGCGTCTTGGCGGTCGGCTCCAGCGGGTTGTTGGGCTCGAACCACCCACCGCAACTTCACGGGTCTTGCAATCAAACACTACGGCTGCCGGATATGTCGGATTGCGAGACTTGACCACGATTCACTCTCATCCCTCTAAATCAAGCAAAAAGAAAGTGCGTTTCGATTCTGAGTAGTCCCCATACTCCTTCTCGCGGTCCCAAATGCGCAGCCGTATGAAGAAGGCGAGCTTGCGCCCTAGCCGTTCAATTGCTTCGGCGAGCACCTCCTGATCGATCATGGTCGCGGTACCGCAGCGCGTCGAACCTCCCTTTGGGTGCGGCGGCGCCCAATTGTCGTTCCATATCCGAGTTCTCGAGGCAACCTTCCCATCGGATGCAATACAGTCGATGCTCTCGTGTGTACACCGGATTTCGGTATTGGTAACCGTATAAGGGGCGGGGATCCTCAGCCCCATGCCGAAATAGTCGCTTTGCCATGTTCCAAACGGTGTCGGAAAGAGGCAACTGCAGACCGCGACCTCGTCACCCGTTTTGCCTTCCGTGCTTGCTTCCTCGATCGTGATCTCCGCTGGCGGACCCTTGAGCTCGAACGTATCTGCGATCGACAGCAATGGCATTTTTTCATAGAGGAAGGCGCCGTCGGGCAGTTCGTAATCCGGCGTTACGAGATGGGCGCTGAGCGTCAGATTGCCGAATTTCTGCACTGAAGACGCTACTGGTGTGTCGAGCGAGACGAGCCTCATCCCTTCCGCTCGTGCGGCCTGCACGAGCTCGCGGATGAGGGGCGTGAGATCAGCGCCGGGAGCGCAGAATCTTTCGGGGAAGTCCGTGAGCCACGCCGGCCTTGCGCCGGGTTCGACATCGAAGAAACCGGCAATCCCGTCAACGATCTCGACGCAGTAGCCTTCCGCGATCCTCTGGGGGATACGCCACTCGCTCACGGCATAAGCCAGAGTCCGCAGGTACGCGGAGAGGAAGACCTCTCTCATCCGCTGCCAGTACTGGCCCATGATTCCCGCGCGTGCGTCCAGCACGTCGTCGAAATAGTGCGGGTAGCGGGTGTAGTGCGTGCCCAGCTTATCCCGGAGGGTTTTCCACTCGTAGGCCCAGTGTTGTAGAAAGGGGTAGCCGCTGATGCGTTCCAGCTTCCTCAAATTGCTCACGAATATCGGCGGAACATGCGCGGTCTTGTGCTCCTCGAAGTAGCTGCCGCCCTCGAAGTCGGCCGGAGCCCATCCCGAGTGAGCCTGGCGCCATCCGCCGATGCCGCGCCCCTGTCCATAGGTCCGCTCCAGAATGATGTCGGCGAGAATGGAAGGGCAATGGACGCGCGATGCGAGCGCCGTGCGCGTGGGTCTGCCGTCCGGCGAGGTCAGAAAGACGATAGTGAGGACCGCGCAGACTTCGGACTCGGTCTTGCACTGATCGAGATAGTCCAAAAGCGCGTCCGTCGTTGAGGACCTCGTGCCCGGATTATTGAGGAGGTTGCGGATTTCCTTGGCCGTTCTCCAGCGTGACATTGGCACTGGCCATTTGAGCCGTTCGAAGAGGAAGGAAAGTGCGAGGGGGGCTGAGTTTGCTAGGAACCATGGCGTCTCCGGGATCGGCTGTTCCCGGACCTCCTCGACCAATGTGTCCACGAAGGCAGTCGTGATCTTGTCGGCAAGCTCCACCTGCCCGACGAGCATCAGGAAGCGCACCAGGTATTTGTAGCCAACCACGAAACTGTAGCGTCGGCGTCGGTAGGAGGGAGCGGGCACCGACGTGTCCTTGATGTATTGGAGCCAGCGATCCGGGTAGTGCTTCGCGGCGAGCCTGATCCGCGTCATTGTCTCGGTCTCGGACGTGTAGTAGCTCTGCCAGCCGTGGCGATGAATGTGGGCTTTGACGAGCCACGGGTATGCAGCGTCTTTGCCCTCGACCGCGAGGCTCACAAGGAAGGCTTCGTCGAGGATCTCTTCAGCACCGTAGGTTGTTTCGCTCGTCTCGAAGTAGGAGAGAATCGAGTGCAGAGCGTACAATGCTTTGCCCTGGGTCTTCCAGTGATGGAGCCACTTCACCATGAATTCCTCGCGGCTCCTGTAATGGACGGCCACAGCTGCTTCGACGACGACGGCGAAATCCTTATAGCCGAACGATGTGGGGTCGACCTTGGCAGCCTCTTTCTCCCGCTCGGAAAGCTCCTCTTCTTTGGTCGCTTTGATTTCGCGGGCAGCTTTCGGCGGGCGGCCGAGAAAGGCAGCTTGACTATCGAGGAGTTTACGGGCGGCAGGTTCATTGACCGCGCGGTCCTCGAGAACCCCCAGGCTTCGCTCGTCAAGGAACGTGCGGGCTAGTGCGGCACCTTCCGGGGATTCGAGATCCATAATCTTCGCGAGTTCGATCAGGCACTCGTCGGCATAGGAATAATCGTCGGTCGAGAGGTGGTGTTTGTAGAGGGAGGGCAACCGCTCGGGCGCAACCTTCGCCACGACTTCGATAAGCTCAGATCGTACGTGATTCGTCTCGTCGCCGTCCGTGAATTCCGTTATCATCTCGATGATCGGGACGAGCGTATCGATGTGTGCCCGCGTCACAGCCGGTTTCTTCGCGCTCAACTCGACAACGGCATCGAGCACATCCATCGCGTGGAGGTCTTTTCGCCAGCCATAGCTGACAAGGCATTCGGCGGCGTGCCCCAGAAACTCGGCCTGTCTTCCGTCCTCATAGAGTAGCGCCAAGTTCGCGAGTTCCGTCCAACGCCCTGAACGCTCGTTGAACTCCGTCACCTTCGCTGAAAGGACTTTCGCCTCGTCGGTGAGAAGCGCGGCTGCACCGTCCTTATCAAGGAGAGGAATCCTGTCGCCCACATTGCGTGTCACCCAGATCGTGTCAGACCAATGGGCGGATTGGCGCGCTATGCTCAGCTCCGAGGCCGGCACCTTCGTATTGCCGGGGTCGGAAAGACCAAGGAAATGCAGATCGACGGCGATGCGGCGGAGAGCCTCGTTGAAGGCCCGATACTGTGCATCTTCTCTTTCGGGAGCTGGACCCCACTGGACAGGCTCCAAATCAGCAGCCTCGGCGTAGACGGCGGAGAAGGTGGGAACGAGCCGGCCTTCCGTAATGTTCCTTGCGATCTCCTCGAGCTGTGCCAGACCCTGCGGTAGCCACCCCAGATCGGCCTCACCGAGCCCCGGATGGATCATCGAGTAATCGCCGCCCCTCGCGCAAAAACCTACATATAGCGCGGTCCAGAACGCCTCGTAGAAGAAGGACGTGACCTCCGCGTTCTCACCGAGTGAATAGTGCTCGCGGATGAGGTCTTTGGGCACCGGAGGGATATGCACTTCTATCTTTGCATCGCGATCGCGCCAGAGGAAACAGCATGCGGCAAAGGCCGAGAGGGACTCCTTACCGAGAGGGACGAGTTCTCTGACATCCGCGCCCGTGAAGTTGCCCGCCCGTATGAGCGCGTCGTGGATCAATCGCCGGTGATCCTTCCACTTGGCGCCGCTTAACGTCTTGCGGACGAGCTGAAGGCCCTCGATGTTTTGCGCATCACCTAGCAGACGGATGAACCTCGCGACATGGGGCTCTGGCTTCTTGAAGCTGCGCGCATAGTTTAGCGTGCGCCGCACTGTCTCCTTATCCATCAGCGCACTGACCGAGAGGAGCTGATCCGAGAGCTCTGTGAATTCCCGCTCGGGGCGGTGCCGCAGCGCGATCCATGCGTTGACGCGGCGAGCCAGTTCATTGAGGCACGCTGGTAAGATCTGAGGGGACATTTCATTTGGGCCGAGGCGGGCGAGCTGTGTCACTTCGCTGTCGGTCAAGTCGTGGATGTCGTCGACAAGGTTCAGCGTCTGCTGGCGGTTGTCGGAAACCGCGAGGACAGTCCCTCGGTAAGTGGGAAAATCATGCGATTGAAACTCGCGCGCGTTTGAAACGCGGGTCTTAAGACTGCGAAGGGATACTGTTCGCGGAAGGTCTCCGTCTTCGAAGGTCTTCGCTTCCGCGACGGCGAGGATGTTTACGATCTGCTGATCGGGCCAGCCCTTCGCGAGGGATTCTACGACCCAATCCCGCGTTGCACCTGCGAGCAAATCCTTGAAATCGCCTGCCTGCGCCCTTGCGAGCCATAGCCAGCCCCATCGCCAGTATTCAGGCGCATCATTCGCGAGCCAGTTGATGATCTTCGGCAGGAGCGCCTGATAGCTTTCCGCATGGTCATCCCGCTCCCGCACCCATGCGAATATGCTCGAGTGGAAAGGGACCATGCCGACATTGCGTGGCTCCAAAAGATGGTCGATCTGGCTGAAGTCCCCTAGCACCTGTCTTATGCCGAGGCTTGGCCAGAAGAAGTCCGATCCCGCGAGCATGTGGAGGGCGTTTTTGGCATCCGCGCTGAGGCGAACCCAGAGTCCCCGATAGTAGACGCGGATATCACCATCCGGACACGGCGGGAGCAATTGAATTTCCTCCGCAGACGTTGGACGGCCTGCGCGTATGAGCCCCTCATATGCGTAAATCAAATGCAGCGGGTGACCCTGGCTGATATTAAAAAAAACCCTCGCGATCTCATCGATCATTTCGGCGCGCCGCTGGGGCGTCGGATCAAACCGCAGGATGAGTGGACGCGCCTTGTCCTGCTGCACCACCCAGCGATGGACCGCGACCTCGTCCATGCGCGGAATCTCGATCCAGTCATCCTCATTCGCGATCGTCAGCAGCTTGCCGGGCAGCTGCTCGTCGGGGACACGCTGTGTTCCGACGATAAGACTGACATTTGGCGGCAGCGGGAGCAGCTCGTTGAAGAGGTGATTGAGCTGGTCGACGCGCTGCGTGTCACGCCATACCTGATCGAGTCCGTCGACGACGATGTAAAGCCGCTGCCCTTTGGTGGCGAGGTTGGCCGCGGTAATCCCGATGGCGGACCGTAACTTATCGGCATCTTCCGCGACGCCCGCCATGGCTTCAGGATGGCGCACATAGAGCTGATCCATCAGCGAGGTCGAAATCTGGATGAAAGAGATGCGGTTGGAACTCGAGTCCTCTGCCGACAGAAAGTAGTGGTGTCGCGTGACGGCCGCCCCTTCCTTTTGAAGCTCCTGCGTCAGATAGCTGAGGTAGGTGCTCTTCCCGCGTCCGGGCGTTCCCCAAAGGATCGTGATCGGATTGTCGTCCTTCACAATGCGCCCGCGAATGGATTTTGTCGAATGCCTCGTTCGGCGGGCTGTAGCCGTCGGGGACGATAAAGTCCTGCCGGATCGGTTGCGGGCGGCGCTTCGTAATGAGCTGTACAACATGCTCCCGTAGAATACGACCATCGGGCTCCGGCTGGTTCTGGTAGATCGCCCAACGCCGTACGTTGTGGCGGAAGGCAAGCCAGCCCAGCGCATCCGTGTCCGTAGGCACGAGCTGATCGCGCAAATAATTTTCGTATCCGTCGAGGTCCGGCAGACCTCCTAAGAAATCGAAGGCGCGGAAGAACGCCTTGGCGTCGGCGGCGCCTCCGCACGCGCCCTCAACTGACTCGCGAATTTCCTTTTGTAGGAGATCAAGGTCGACCCGCGTGCCCTTCAGACACTTGGCGAACTCTGCAGACGGTATGCGGTTGGTCTTAAGGCCCGCACTGTGGATTGGACCCATCGCGGCGACGCGGGCGAGGGACTTCGCCCACTTTTCGAGCATTGAGGTCCCGTTTTTGGTCTTGGCGAGAAGCCAGTCCCAATCCAGCTCGTAACGGTCGGGGTCAACCGTGAACTTGACCTGCAGGAACTCGTAGGAACCGTCCTTGCGTGCAGCCACAACGTCGTCGAGCGCTCGGTAATTCGTGTCGTCCGCCTCGAGCAGCACCCACGCGTAGAGCTCAGGGTCTCGGTACTGGCGAATGAGCACCTCGATGCCGGCGAGGTCTTGATACTCGTAACCGGCTCTTGTTATCGCGGCGGGCTTTATCTGGACTTTAGCCATCACCATACCTTGCCGTAACTATGGCCTGCTGCCGCTTCCGTGAAAATCCCTATGCCCAACATTATTTCTTATGTTTAATGGCTATTTTTGGTAAAATTTATGGAAATTTGGTGGTAATGTCAAGAAGATATTTGGGGGACGCATTTCTAAGTTGTTAAAATATAAGGATAAAATATTATAGTTGTAAATTATGTTGCATGAGATATAATTTCCAAATTATAAGCTATGCCAGAAAACCC
>DBZJ01000205.1 GCA_002311635.1 Syntrophaceae bacterium UBA1163 | reverse complement strand
CGGGTACAGAAGGAAGCCGCCGATAAACTCCGCCAGGAGCGGGAAGCATTCGAGGCTCAACAGTCCGAAGCCGCCCGGGTCATCCAAGAGGCTCAACGTCTTGAGGATGAGCGCCGAGCGGCAGAGCAGGAAGCAGCCGAAGCTAAAGCCGCCGAAGAGGGAAGGATTGCGGCAGAAAAAGCCGCTGCCGAGAAAGCCGAAGCAGATCGAATCGAGCAGGAGAAGCGGGACGCCGAAGCCGCCGCCCTCCGTGCCGAACTGGAAAAGAAACTCCAGGAGCCGCTTTTCGCCCTAAGACACATCTACCGATTAGCCAAAGACGCGCAAGACAACATTTCCCCCTTTGACGCATTAAAGGAAATAGTCGAAATAGCAGGTAAATTCGTGGAGGTCGGCAATGGCAATGAATTGGCAGAAAACGGTGGACACGGAAAAGCTCCATCAAAAAGAGGCGGCAAGGGAAACGGCCGGTGATCTGTACCGCCATGCGCCCCTTCCTTATTATCTGACAAGGGAGGGGCAGAAAGAGCGGGACGGGAGGCGTGGCGGGGAATTCGTCCGAAGAATAAAGGAGGCTATGGCAGATGGAAAATGAACAGGTACACCCCATGATCAGGGATATCTTGAATAACTTCGCCCATCCCTTCAAATGCAAATGTTCTGAGTGTGAAGATGAACGGGGCGATTATCTCTACCATTGCAGGAAAGATGAAGAGGGGGAGGGGGAATAATGGACAATATGGAACTATGGAATAAAGTCAGCAAGCCGCCCTTAACCGCCCTCAAGCAGATCAAGGGAGGCCGTACCTCTGGCATGACTGATATCTCGCCTCAATGGAGATACCAGATCATGACGGAGACCTACGGGCCTTGCGGGGTCGGATGGCGGTTCACCGTTGACAAGAAATGGCGGGAAGAGGGCAGCGAGGCGCAGATTATGTGCTTTGCAGATATCACCCTCTACGTCAAGACTGAGAATGGATGGAGCGAAGGTATCCCCGGCAGCGGCGGGTCGATGCTAGTCGAAAAGGAAAGCAAGGGGATGCATACCTCTGATGAAGGATACAAGATGGCCGTTACGGATGCGCTTTCCGTTGCCATGAAGATGCTCGGGGTCGCCGCTGAAATCTACCTCGGGAACTTTGACGGATCCAAGTACAGGACCGGCAACCCGCCGGCAGAGTCCCACACGAAAGACCCGCCCCCGGCCGGGACCCTTACCGCAGTCCAAACTTCCATCTTGAGAGAGCTGTGGGAATACTGCAAGGGTGACGAATCAGAGATGGACATGCTTCTCAAGGACCTGACAAAGTTGGAGAAGAACGGCACATGGGTATTCCTGAAACTGGAACAGGTCAGAAATCCCCAGTACAACACAGAATCATGGGCCAAGACTTTCGGGGTAGCTCTCGGGAAGCTCCGCGCTAAGGTCAAGGCAGAATCCGGCGCCGCTCCTAACCCTTTAATCGCCCGGATAGACGCCGCCCTCACTACCATGCACGGAGACGATGAGGCCGCTAAATTGGCTACGGTAGAAGGTATGACCGGGAAAAAAGAATGGCGAGACATGGAAGATAAGAATCTTGAGGTGTTTGCAACCCTTTTGGAAGTGAGGATAAAAGATAATCCATCTTGAAATCTTCGCTTGACATCGTCAAAGAACGGTGATATTTTTCTTAAAACTGAATACGATTCGATGTGTCGGGGCGGACATTAAGAATTTACCTTTTCACTGAGTCAATGCGGGAGCGCCCCCTCCCCATTGACCTTTTGTTTTCCTAGGGGGCAACATGCAAGGCAATCTCACCGCTCCAATCCTTATCAAGCTCACCCAAGAAGATTCTGACTACCTCACTATGTTTTCCATCCAAGCCGATTGCACTCCGGGACAACTTGCTCGCTATGTGATCCGTAAGTTCATCCATGAAAAATTAAAAGAGGCTCCAGCACAACAAGGAGCCTGATAATGAAAGATGGCAACTGGATTCCTTTGGATAAGATGCTAATCAAGTATCTCCCAAAAGACCGATCTTATACGGTTTTAGAAGCATACTTTTCTCTTAGGTATGATGTGGAAGAAGGCAAGAATTACACAATAAACGGATATGCCCAACTCTGGGGATGGGACAGGAAAAAGGTGAGGACTTTCGTGGATGGAATGATGTCAGGGAAGGCTGTGAGACTGGGACACTTAAAGGACACTAAAGGCCCCGGTAAAGGGGCACTTATTCCCCATGACATCAGGTTTATTTTCAATAACTTAGGAGCGCAGAAGGACACAATCTCCCCACAATCTCCCCACAATCTCCCCACAATCTCCCCCACTACTATAAATCCTAATAAGAATATAAAACCTAAACCTTCAATTTATTCTGCCGATTTTGAAACTTTTTGGCAAGAATACCCAAGAGGCGACGGTAAAGGGAAAGCATGGGAGTCATGGCAAAAGATCAAGCCGCCAGTTGTAGCCGTACTATCAGCATTGACTTGGCAAAAGGTGAGTGACCAATGGACCAAAGAGAACGGGCAGTTTATTCCTCACGCAGCAACATATCTCAACCAGAGAAGATGGGAGGACAAACCGTCAGGGCCAAGAATTCTGACGGAAAAGGAGAAGTACGATCAGCAAGTGCAGGCAGCACTATAAACGGTATTTACCGTGTTTCGGATATTCAAGAAGAGTTACATCAGATAAGATTGCAGGGGCTGGACACCGGCGTTGCTACGGGGTGGAATAACCTGGATGATCTTTACAAGGTGAAAAAGGGAATGATGACGATAATAACAGGGATACCACAATCAGGGAAAAGCGAGTTTTTAGACGCCCTTCTTGTAAATTTGGCCGAACTGCAAGGATGGAAGTTCGCCGTATTTTCTCCTGAAAACTATCCTATTTCTTTGCATGTTATTAAATTAGCTGAGAAACATATAGGCAAACAATTCATGAACAGGCTTTTCCCTACCCTCGCCATGAACCTTATGCAGACTGAAACTGCTATCAATTTTGTCGGAAATCATTTCACATGGATGTACCCGGATTACACTGAAAAGATTAACCTTGACCTCATTTTAGCCAAGACTTCGATAATATTGGAACAATACGGGATAGATGGTTTGATAATTGATCCTTGGAACGAATTAGAACATGACCGGAACGGGAAGTCTGAAACCGATTACATAAGCGAATGTTTAACAAAATTACGGAGATTCACCCGCGAGCACAATATCAAAACTTGGCTGGTTGCTCACCCCCAAAAGATGATTAAAAACAAGGATGGCAAGTATGACGTTCCCACTCCTTACGATATTTCAGGATCGGCCCACTGGCGCAACAAGGCGGATTTTTGTATATGTGTCCACCGTGAAAACCTAACGGTCGATGAAGTAGATGTGTATGTTCAAAAAGTAAAATTTAAGCATTTGGGAAAGATTGGCAAGGCTCACTTTGAATATGACTGGAAAAGTGGAAGGTTCATAGACTCTATATAATAGGAAAGGAGGCATTATGTCCGACAGATTAACAAAGGATAAAACGGAATATGAAAGATTGATTGCTTTCCGAAGTGCTGCAATAGCTGATGGATGGGAGAACCGGCCACACGGCCAATTATTTAAAGAAGGGTATCTTATGGATATCCATGCAGAAGAAAGCGACGACTGGTTTTTGTCCGGGGCAGAAATCTATATATGGGGACCTGACGGATTGGCTCTAAAAAATTATCCGAAAGAATACGACTGGGAAGCCATCAAACAAAGGGCACGCGAGTGCCATTTCTGCGGCACCGATACAGGCCACATGCAGAGGGTATGCTTTGCTAACAAATCCTGTGACAAATGCTACCCTGCGGCGATAAAACGACTTGAAGTCCCTGGATGGGATGATTAAATGGTAAAGATAACGACCATCCGAGCACTTGCGCTTACCATCCCATTCCATCACGACTTTATTGATCGGTGGGGAGATGTGCCTTTTAAATCAAGTGATTGGCAGATTGATAGGGGGAAATTAGTGTTAGACTTGGCAAAGGTAAGGGAAGGATACGCCAAAGAATTTGCTAGAAAGTCGATAGCTTACCACGAATCAAAAGAGAAACATTGATG
>DBZJ01000192.1 GCA_002311635.1 Syntrophaceae bacterium UBA1163 | reverse complement strand
TCAATTCGGGGGAAGGTCAATTGATAATCATCATTGATTCTTTTTTTTGGCCTCCAAAACTCCTTCTTTACCTAATTTATAGCCGGATCGGCGCTCGAATGTATGAGGAGGACGCCCCCATATCTTGTGGGTTTTTTCTTGACAGACTATTCCCTTTATTGTACATTCCATAGGCTGGCAGTATGAAGACCCACCTTATCTACCTGATAAACCCGAAGGCGGATTGCTTCACTTCAAAGCCCCTGATTCTCAAGAAGGCGCTCTACTCCCCCCTGGCCGGACTTCTTCAAATAGCAAGCTTGTTCCCGAGAGACCGGTTTGAAGTTATCCTGACGGACGAGAATATCGAACCCGTTGATCTTGATCTGCAATGCAGCCTCGTCGGCATATCGGCCATGACGTCGTACGTCAAAAGAGGGTATGAGATCGCCGATCATTTCATGCGAAGAAACGTGCCGGTCATCATGGGCGGGGTACACCCGAGCTTCATGCCCCAGGAGGCTCTGGCGCATGCAGATGCCATGTGTGTGGGGGAAGCCGAGCTGGTATTCCCTGGAATTCTTGCCGATCTGGATGCTGGCTGCCTGAAAGGCGTCTACAAGGCAGACCGCTTGTGCGACATGGCCACGATCCTTCCCCCCAGGATGGACTTGATCAAGAGGAATCGGTATTTCAACCGCACGTTCATTCAGACGGCCCGGGGATGCCCCACCGCCTGTTCCTTCTGTGCCGAGCACCTCATGTATGGGACCAAATACCGGTTTCGGCCGATCGAGGATGTAATTCAAGAGATCGCGGCCTGCGAGGACAAGACCATCGCCATCAACGATGTGGATGTGTTCAGCACCCGGGAGAGGACCCGAGAGCTTCTGACCGCCTTGAAGCCCCTGAACAAGAACTGGCAGGGGGCGGTCTCGTGCCGGCATGCCCAGGACGAGGAGCTCTTGGAGCTGGCCGCCGAAAGCGGCTGCAACATGCTTTCCATCGGCTTCGAGTCCATCTCCCGGGGCAGCCTGCGCAGCGTCCACAAGCTTGTAAATAACCCGGATACATATGCCGAGCTCATCGACAAGATGCACGGCTACGGCATGATGGTATTCGGTCTTTTCATGTTCGGATTCGACAACGACTCCGAGGAGTCCTTTGTCGAAACCCTGAGATTTGCAATCGACCACAAAATAGACATGTGCGGATTCTCCATCGTCACCCCATATCCGGGAACGCTTCTATTTTTCGAGATGATGGAGGAAAAGAGGATCACGTCCTACAACTGGGACAAATACGACCAGGGTGCCATTGTATACCAGACGAGGGGCATTCCGGCCGAGAGCCTGTGGAAGGGGCACAGCATGATGTACGAGAGGTTCTACTCGACCGGTTCGATGCTGAGACGATTCCCCTTCTTCAAGAAAAGGGCCAAGTCCCTGTGGCTGATCATGAACCTGTTCTTCAGACGCGGCGAGGTCTCGGGAATAGATGTTCCGGAGCCGATCGTCGTTGACGATACGATATTGGAATACCTGCCAGAAGTCCCCCTGATGCCGGCCCGAAAGGATTGGCGAGACGCTGTTGCCGCAACCCGCCTGACATGCTGATCGCGTAGTGTCCCGATTATCGGCCGAGGCCAAGGCTTCCTGAACCCGTGCTGCTTTTAGGCAGGTAAAAATGTTTCGATATGATTTTCATCTTTTGTATTGAAGTACTTGATTTCTACTCAACCCGTAATCGTCGATCTCCAGAATCCTCTGAGAGTCACGACTTGTAGGTGCAACCTTCAATGAACACGGAGGATTTTGGTGCTCACCTTTTCGATAATCCCTCATGACCCTCTCCCCAATTCTTCTTTTGAGGCTTGGGGCTTACGAGTAGATTCTCCAATCCTGCCTCCTGCCATTTAATTAGCTCAATAGACTTATCCCTCGAAATCAAGATCCTCCTATTTTTCGAGGAGCATCTACTGATTATTGGGTGAAGTCTTCAGAGGGAATCTTCTGAATAAGGCATCTACACTGAAGGGAAAGGCAATAACCCTATTTCTTTTTAGAAGAAATCTTCACCCTTCGGGGTTATCCCGGTTAATCCATGGTGGGTCTGCCTGCCTATCTCTTAGGCAAACAAGGGGGCAGAGATGCAAGATTTCTGTCGGTAATCACCGGTGGTCGATTTCTCTTGACCTACTTACTCCCTTATCGTATATTCAACTCACCCCAAACCAATTTTTTATCATTACTTAGCAAAGTTTGAATGTGGGGGGCTGTTTTGATCTTCGGCCAGATGTGGAATATTCGTACCTCGGTGGATCTACACTACCAAGTTGAGGGCTAAATAGCTTGAGCTAACTACCAGATCATCCGTTGAGATCTGACCCTGGAGGCCTCAAGGTAGCCAGCGCACTTTGTAAAATCTGAAACCTCCTCCAATAACATTCGTTATTTTGAAAATATCAGCTATACTTGGTATATATTTTGAATTGTACGTTACCGCCGTTTCGATGGAATTGAGCCTTGCGCATCCATACGATCCAGTGCTTTAGTGAAAAATGGGTTTTTAAATTTTCTTCATTAAGAAAGGTACCTTATTTGACCCATGTGCCAAACGACTGACTCGTCAACGTTATTCAACAAGGTTCGTCTTTTAGTTCTATTTATATTCATCTGTTATTTCGTTGGATGTGTTGCAATGAAAAAAGTTGAGGTGAAGCCCTCACCCGCACCAAGTTATCCGGAAGAAAAGATCGAAAAAAATGATTTCTCGGTTGCAAAGGGAGAGAACGTCGTTGGCCGGCTGGCAGTCCTAAGGCTCGGAAAAGGGGATACACTGCCGGATGTTGCAAGGCACTTCAGCTTGGGGACCAATGCAATCAGTGAAGCAAATCCAGGCGTAGACGTATGGGTTCCTAAGGCTGGAGAGCGCATCCTGTTGCCTCTAAGCTTTATCCTGCCGGATGGTCCAAGAAAAGGGATCGTGATCAACTTAGCCGCGATGAGGCTCTTTCAATTTAAAGGAGATAGCAAGTCACTGGCAGTGTCGACCTATCCGCTTGGTGTCGGTACCGTAGAGCGACCTTCGCCCATGGGTGAAATGTATGTGGCGCGCAAGGCAACCCTGCCGACCTGGCATGTGCCTGCCTCAATTGCCAAGGATCATCTAAAGAAAGGAGATCCTCTGCCCGCTAAAGTCCTACCGGGGCCTCAAAATCCCCTGGGAGAATACGCGCTATATCTAAGTAAGTCGACCTATTTGATCCATGGTACGAATAAACCGGCTAGCATTGGCCTTAGGGCAACCAATGGCTGCATCAGACTCTATCCAGAAGACATAAAGAAACTCTACGAGAACACTCCGGTGAAGACACCTGTATGCATCGTTAACCAACCCTATCTCCTGGGCCAATGCAATGGGGTAATTTACATGGAAGTTCATGCGCCCCCGGAAGACTTGGATGCTGTTGAGTTTGATAAGCTATATATAAAATTGAGAAATATTGAAAAGGAATCGGGGCGCAAGCTGGACTGGGGCAAAGTTAAGGAGGTATTGGCCGAGGCGCGGGGGATTCCTGTCCCCATATTCGAGATCCGTCAAGGAGATGAAAGAGGGCCTGTGAAAACCGTAGAAGTCAAGCACCCGGAGAAATTATACGGCAAACCCGAAGTACCAGAACTGCAAATGGGGGCGTGGTATGTTTTGGCGGCGGATTCGCGTGACGAGATGGAAGCCTTGAGGATTTCCGCAATGATCAACCACCAGGGTCCGCAAATCCCGGCAAGGGTGGTATCCAAGGGCGATAGCTACCGTGTTATGGCCGGCCCCTTCAATGATATCGGCGAGGCCAAAGATGCAGCCAAACGCTTGAAAATTGATCTGGAAATAGACGGGATCTTGATTGAACCTGTCAAGAAGAGATAGCCAATCCCGGTTTTTCTGGCTTTTGAGAGTCGCACATTCAAGCAAAACTTTTGCCAAGGCAGTTTCATAGTGAATTCCCTCTTACGAAAAGTACGCGTACCTCATCGGATGCCTTGCCAAGGGATAAATCTTCACAGATGCGTTAACGATAGTTTGAACCAAAAAACTGTATGGATTTCCCTTCAGCATTTTTTACTTTTATGTATGGAATTCCCTGCAACAATTCAATTCATCGAAACGAGCAGATCATAAAGAATTAGATATATAAGGTATTGCCCGATCTTCAAGATACTGGGAATAGTTCTTGCTAGCAAAGAGCTTGGATTGGCATGTCCTAAATCAGGAAGCGAGTGATAAAGGCTAAGAATCTGAGTCTTAGTGAAAGGAGGTGATGAGATGATGAAGAAGAGCTTTTTGGTGATCTCGATCATGGTTGTTCTTGCTATTACTGTGGGGGGGTGTGCAACCAAAAGTGACCTCGCGAAAGTCCAGTCGCAGGAAATGCTGATTGGTGCGAAAGCGGATCAGGCAGTGCAAGATGCGCAGGCTGCCAAGGCCGCGGCCGATGCAGCCACCCTGAAGGCAGAGGCTGCCGCAGCCCGCGCCGAAGATGCTCTGAAGAAGGCAGAGGAAAAGGAGAGGATCGCAGACGAAAAGGCGAGAATCGCAGACGAAAAGACAGCGATCGCAGAGGAAAAGGCGAAGAAGGCTGATGAAGCTTTTCGGAAGTCAATGAAGAAGTAACCCTATTATCGGGCCTGTGAACATTGCCTTTAATGCCCCGGAATGGGGGTGGCGGAGTCTCATACCCTGCTACCCCCATTCTCCTCCCACCGGCTGCATCCGTCCGGACCGTTCATCCTTTCATCTGCCGAGCAGACATGTGGCAACTTGTAATGTGGTGCATTTTTGGATATATGAGTAAAAGGAAGAGGGATGTTCTGAGATCATCAACATATTATTTGCGATGACGAAGGGGCCTATGGGAAAAAAAGAGCGCAGGGCAGGTGAGTTTGTTTATTTTTTACTTGTCTGCATCATCACAACAGCAATTCAAATATGCGGGTGCAGTCACTTTAATGCGGAGACAGCCTTCAAAGAAGCGAATGATTTTTTCAGCCTTGGAAATTACAATGCCTCTCTGAGCAAATATGAAGAGATTATTGAAAAAGGCCCTAAGGCGGGGGACAGGGTTCTTTTCGAGATGGGAATTATTTATGCTTATCCTGGAAATGAACAAAAGAATTATCAGAAATCTCTGGAATGTTTTCAGAAACTGATAAAGGATTATCCGGGGAGTGGGTACAGGAAGGACAGTGAGATGATGATATTCAATATCAATAATGTCCTTCTCAAGGATCGGATGATCGCTACGCAGCAAAAAAAGATTGAGAAACTCCAACAAAAAGACCGGACGATTGCCGCGCAGCAAAGACAGATTGAGTCTCTCGAACAGGAGGTTGAAAGCAAGGGGGGCGAGATTATTACATTGCAAAAAAGGATTGAGGTTCTCGAACAAAATGTTTTTGCATTCCAGAGGGGACCAGCAGATAAGATTTTGATAGAGAAGAAAGAACGACGATTGACGTTGTTCTCAAGGGGCGAGGCGCTCAAGACCTACAAAATAGCCCTGGGGGAAAACCCGAACGGTCCGAAAGAAAGGCAGGGCGATAACAAAACTCCGGAGGGAACCTACATTATCGATTCAAGAAACAAGGACAGCCGCTATCACCGATCTCTTCATATCTCTTATCCAAACGAGAAAGACAAACAGCGGGCAAAACAACTCGGTGTTTCCCCGGGCGGAAGCATCATGATCCACGGGATTAAGGAAGGTTTTTCGTGGTTGGGCGATTCTCACAAGGACCCTGACTGGACGAAAGGGTGTATTGCCGTTACGGACGAAGAAATAGAGGAAATTGAAAAGCTGGTGCCAAATGGAACGATTGTTGAGATAAGGCCATAGAAGGCCGCATAACTTATCCCTCCACTGAATCGCGTAACGAGCCTGTAGAAAAAGTC
>DBZJ01000069.1 GCA_002311635.1 Syntrophaceae bacterium UBA1163 | reverse complement strand
CGGAACAGAGATTCGGTCCTCGCGACAAATCATACACGATTCTTGGGTTTGAGTTCCGGGCAGGCTTACCACAGATCCGGTTCCCCGGAGACGGGATGAATGTGATTGTGCAACTGGATTCTTCAAGCATGAATGATCCGAATCTGCCCTTGTTTCAAATGGCTCACGAGTGTATACACCTTTTGACACCCGTATTATCGGCCAATGTAAGTGTTTTGGAGGAGGGACTGGCGACCTATTTTTCAAAAGAGTATATGGCAGTGCATTTTGGCGGCGTATGGTTAACCGGTGATCAAAAGTATGACCGTGCCGAGGTTTTAGCCCGGAAGCTGCTGTTGTTCAACGCCGATGCCATTAAGACTCTCCGTGAGCTTGTTCCTGTCATCTCACGCGCCACGGCACAGGATATTCTCAAAATATGCCCAAGCTTGTCGCCACAATTAGCAGAACAACTCGTTGTGACCTTTCAATCTTGGGACGGAAAAATTTAGGGCGCCTGGGCGCCGTCTGATACTGGTTTGGTCTGAGCGCGAACCTCTGCAAGCCAAGAATTGAGCCGTGTTCGATTTCGCCAAAGGAAGCATTAAATTTATTCGGGGAGGCAAGTATCCCTTTTGCCACTCGGTGCTGGTCGATGACCGAAACCGGGCAGTCATCGATGCCTCCAGTGACAAGGACAAATTAGAGCAGTTTAAGGATCTGGGGCCGGTAAACTATCTGATTACCTCTCACGCCCATGAAGACCATCTCGCCTTTAACTACCTTTTTCCTCAGTCAAAATTCTGCGTCCATCCCTTCGACGCCCCCCATTTCGAAAATGTCGAATCCCTGATCGACTCTTACGGGGATATGCCTCAAGAGGAGAGGGAAAAGTGGCGAGGTTTTCTGGAGAACGACTGCCACTATACGCCTCGCCGAGCGGACCTGCTCTTGAAGGACGGGATGGTGATGGATCTGGGGGAGGTCAAGATGGAAGTGATCCATACTCCAGGCCACACCAAAGGACACTGCGCTTTCCATTTTATCGAGCAGAAGATACTCTTTACCGCTGACCTGGATTTGACCAAGGCAGGCCCATACTATGGGGACCGCACCTCGGACATAGAGCAAACCATCCGCTCCCTTGAGCGTCTAAAAACGTTTGAAGTGGAAATTTACCTTACTGCTCACGGAAAAGGAATTTTGGAAGGCGATCCCGAACACATCGACCGCTACCTGGAAGTCATTTTTTTGAGGGAAGAAAAACTGATTGACCTGCTCAGCAAGGGCCCGAAAACCCTTGACCAAATCGTTCAGGAAGGGATCATCTATGGGAACAAATCCCCCATCGGCCCATGGGACCTGACAATTTCTGAAAGAATGATGATCCTGAAACATCTGTCTTGCTTGGAAAGCAGGAATCGCGTGGAGCAGGAAGGGGATGTTTATGTCCTTCGAAATTAATTGGGTCAAAAATTTACATTTTCTCTACGGTGCGCCTGCTTTGATTCACTGATCCAAATGACAGAAATCTTGTAAAAAATCCCTCAACCCTCCTTTACAAAGGAAAGGTTGAGGGATTTTTTTGTTCGCCCTGCGTCGAAACGCATGGGAAATTACTTGATCTTTTGGAGCATGATCAGCCCGCGATCCGCCGTGGGAATATAGATATCCCCTCTGGAACTAATGGTCATAGCATTGGCCAATTCTACCGGGGGATAGCTACCTTCCAATGTATTCGCGACATGGAGTCTTTCTGCTACTACGGAAATGGCCAGGTTTTTAGGATTGATTCGGAAAAGTCTCCCGCTCGCGCTGTCAAGCGCGAGAAGATTTCCGGCGCCGTCATTGGCCAAAGCCCCTACCTTGCCGACAACTCCGGAAAGGAAGACCTCTTTATTGCCACTGGCCAGATCCACCTTGCTGATCCTTCCAGGTTTTGCCTCAGCCACGTAGAGCGTATTGTCAATGATGGCAAGACCCAGAGGACCTTCGAGGCCTGTAGCTAAAGCCTTCTTAGCTCCATCTGTGAGACTGACCTCCGTGATTTGTCCTGCCGCATATTCAGCCACATATATTTTGGGTTCGGTCTTGCTCATCACCACAGCCACGGGCCGATTTAGTCCGCCGGCAATTGCCTTGAATTCGCCCTTGGCAGGGTCGCCAATCGCAATGGCGTTATTAACCCAGTCAGGCCAGAAAACTTGGTCACCCGGGCCATCGGCCAAACCAAGGGGCAGGGGCATACCATGAGCGGCCCAGGCATTGATCTTGGTGTAAACATAATGGTCCTTTTCCACACTGCGAATCATAATGGCATCGCTGACCAAAATCCTGTCGTTTTTGACGACAACGCCGTTGATCTGGTTTGGGCCTTTGGGGAAAAGCATCTTAGTTTTGCCGCTACCATCCGTGGCCACTTCGTAAACCGTTGCATCCCAGTAGTGGGTTACAAAAAGGCGGCCCTCCGGGGTGATGGCCAGATTGTCAAGACCGGGAGGAAGCTGGGCGAGTTTCTCTCTTTTCTGCCCATCCAGGCTGAGCCGGTACACTCCTCCCCCTCCTAACTCAACGATATAAGCCATCTTGTCCGGACCTACTTTCAAGGCGACCGGGCCTGCAAACTTCTCAGCGATCACTGTAACATTGCCTGTATCCGGATGAACCCTCACAATCTTCCCCGTACCCAAATCCGGTATGATCAGATCATTGGTATCAGGATCAAAATCGAAACCCTCGGGCACTGCAATGAGGTTTTCTTTGACCAAAAGTCTCGGCTCCTTGACTCCTGTGGGATCGAGCTCAAAGACGCGGTTTCCCCAGAAGCACTCGCTTATGAAGAGCCGGCCGGTGCGCTTGTTATACTGGATACCGTTAGCTCCGGATATCCCCCTGGCAATAACCGTCTTTATGCCATTCTTGTCGATACGATAAATCTCGCCTGCAGCAGAGGTCGTACCAGTGCTGTAAAAATTCCCTTTGTCATCTGACGTAATATCGTCGGTGATAAAGGTTCCCCCATAAGGCGGCACAAAGTCGGTGGCCTTCATAGTCTTCAGGTCGATGCGTGTCGTTGAGCTATTTCCGGTATGCACAACGTAAAGAGCGCCGTCCATGCCGATGGTGGCCCCATTACACCCTGGGAAAAGGGTGTCCTTAACGATCCTCACGAATTTGTAATTAGGATCAAGAACCTTGGACCCAGCGGCCAACACGGGTTGAGAAAAAATAAAAACACACAAGATCATAAGCCAAAAGACAAACCACGGTGAAAACTTTTTCATGCTTCTCATATCCACTTCCTCCTTTCATTAGAAAATATTTTGAACACTATTTGAATACTGTGGGTTTAAACCTCCGATGAATAACGGGAGGTCCGATCACTTCGTCGTTAGGGGTTTTCTGTTCCCCCACCCGTCTCCGACGATGGTTCAGCAATAAAATTTACGGCCTTGGTTACGGACACAGGTCAGAGATTCCCGGAAGGTAAATTCTCAGAGGAGTTTAAAGTCCGCCTCCCTCCTCTGCTAATGCATATATTACATTCCCTCCAAGATGTCAATGATTTTTTCCCCCTGATGGTTGTAGATATTTTTCTTGACCAATGCCTGAATAGCCGGCTGATGATACAGAAAAAAATATGCTGGACGGCTTAACTTCCCTAAGGGAGTGAACCGACTCCCGACTTAATCAAAAGAGAAGACTCTTACCCGTCAGGACCCCGCGTCCGCTGACAATGCGGTTGATCTGGTTCGTGCCCTCGAAGATCTGGGTCAATTTGGCATCGCGCATCAGCTTTTCCACCACGGCACCCTTCATGTAGCCCGTCCCGGCCAAGATCTGGACTGCATCGGTCGTCACCTTCATCGCCGCATCCGAGGCAAAGCATTTGGCAGCCGCGGCCTCGATGGAGCATTTTATGTCTCGGTCGAGCATCCAACCCACCTGCAAGTACATGGCCCTCGAAGCCATGATCAAGGCGTACATGTCGGCAAGCATGAAATGCACCCCTTGAAAGCTCCCAATGGGTTGTCCGAACTGCTCGCGTTCCTTCGCCCACTTGGTCGCCTCATCGAGGGCCTTCTGGCCGATTGCTGTACAGATGGCAGTGATGTTCGCACGTCCTCTATCGAGGGCCATCATCGCCAGCTTGAATCCCTGGCCTTCCTCACCGATCAAATTCTCCTTCGTTAGCTCCACCCCTTCGAAGAAAAGCTCCGCTACGACCATGGCCCGGTGGCCCATCTTGTCTTCGACTCGGCCCACTCGAATACCCGGCGTATCCCGGGGGACCACAAAGCACGATATTCCCTTTGTTCCGAGGCTTCGATCGCTTGTCGCAAAAACGCACAGCAGATCAGCATGCTGCCCGTTCGTGATGTAGCACTTGGACCCATTGAGGATGTACTTGTCTCCCTTTCTCTGGGCCGATGTGTTCATTGCCCCGGCATCGGAGCCGGCTCCGGGCTCCGTCAGGCAGAAACAGGCACTCCGATAGCTCTCTGTCATGCGTCCCAGGAATTTCTTTTTTTGCTTTTCCGTTCCTCCAAGAAGGATGGCGCCCGTGGAGAGATGAGCAATACCGATCATCTGCCCGATGGCACAACAGTCGTAGTTCAACGCTTCCGTGACGAGATAGTGGGTCACAAACGTCATCCCGGAGCCACCGTACTCACAAGGGATGTTTGTGTACATCAGCCCCAGTTCGCGGGCCTTCTTCAAAATGGACTCAGGATAAGTGCCGTCGCGGTCATACTGGAGGGCCACCGGTCGAATCTCTTTTGACGAGAATTCCCTTGCCAGGTCCAGGAATCGTTTCTGTTCGTCGGAAAGGCTGAAGTCGATCATGTTCTGTCTCCCTTTCTGTCTGGTGTAGCGATACCGGACGCAAAATTTGTTGAAACCGGATGATTGAATTGGTGTGAGCTTTTATTACCATCCCAACAGGGCCCTGTCAACAAGAAACAACCGGCCAGAGTCTCTCATTCGTTTCGTCCCTGCTTTGGACAACTTGATAAATTCCAATTATAATTTGACCTACTCCAGAATGTCTCTTAAGTCGTAAGGACCGCCGCGCCCATGCGTCGTTATCTCATTTTCGCTTCTGCTGGATTAGGCCTTCTGATGTACTCCATTGACGGCACAGCGGTGGCGGTGGCCTTTCCCAATTTTATAAAAGACTTTGGTACCAATGTCCTCTGGGCCGCATGGACGATTTCAATTTATCTGGTTGCCGTGACGAGCGTGATGCCGTTGATGGGCAACCTGAGCGACAGCTATGGCCGCAAAAAAGTCTTTCTGATTTCTCTCATTCTTTTTACTTCCAGCTCTCTTGCCTGCGGCCTTGCCCCGGATATCTACAGCCTGGTCGCATTCAGGTTCCTTCAGGGTGTCGGAGGCGCAAGCTTTCTCCCGACCGCTGCCGGCATCGTGAGCGACCAATTTCCCGAAAGCCGCGAGAGGGCGATTGGCCTTTTCACAAGCATCTTTCCCATCGGAGGCATTGTCGGCCCCAACTTAGGCGGCTGGATCGTGAGTCGATATTCCTGGCGGTATATTTTCTACATTAATTTGCCTATCGGCATCGGTTTAGTCGTCCTGATTATGATTCTACTTAAAGATTCGAAAGTTCTTGCCCGGCCCCATATCGATTTTGTAGGAGCGTCTTTTTTCTTTGGAGCAATACTCTTCCTCATGCTTGGCTTAAATCTCATCGCCGACGAATTCGCTCTCTCATCCCTTCTTCTCGCCATCCTCCTTTGGGTCGTCAGCTCTTCTTTCTTTTATCTGTTTTTTTGGCAAGAGAAGAAACACTCCAACCCCATTCTGGATTTGGCTTTATTGAGATCGAAGCCCTTTCTGGCGGCAAACCTATACAACATGATGATCGGCGTCGGCGTCTTCGGAATCTTTCCCTTTATCCCGCTCTACGCCACCTCGGTACATAAGTTGTCCACGCTGATGAGCGGTATGATACTGACCCCGCGTTCTCTCGGCGTCATTTCGGCCTCGGCGGTCACTAGTTTTTTACTCAAGCGGTGGGGATACCGATGGCCTATGGTGTCGGGTTTAACCATCATCTCCCTTTCGACCATCCTTCTGGGCGGCCAAGGGCTTCCATTACTGAACAGGCCGGGTCCCCATTTGGGAGTTGCTGAAAGTCTTGCCGTCCTGATGTTGTTTACCGGAATTGGTATCGGAATCGCTCTCCCCGCTTCGAATAACGCATGTATCGAGCTGATGCCCGAGAGGGTGGCGACGATTACAGGGCTTCGAGGGATGTTCAGATATGTTGGAGGAGCGTTTGGGATTTCGTTAATTACAATCATCCTCCATTTGAGCTCTACCCCTGAAAGCGGCTTTAGAGCCACTTTCATCTTATTCGGTCTGGGGCTATTGTTCGCGATCCCTCTTGTCTTTCTTATGCCGACTGGAAAGCAAGGATGGGGGACAAGGAGATCTTGAGTGTTAAGAGGAGCGCGTCCAGCACCTCTTAACATTATCTCTCGAGCCGTCATCTCGGCCCCGTACTAAGTGCAGGGTAAACTCCGGAGCGAGTCCACTTGAAAAGACTGGATTCCGGATCAAGTCCGGAATGACAGGCAAAGTAAAGGGACTTTTGACGCACACCAACTAGAGAGCTAAAAGATGATACAAACGGAGATTACTCAGAAAATACCTCCTCTCCCCTCGTGGGAGAGGGTTGAGGTGAGGGGGAATTGAGTTTAATTGTTCACCCCTACCCTCACCCTCCCCCATTAAGGGGGAGGGGACTTTTTTCCGGTTTGGGGTGACGAACCCGTCATGTAAAATTCATTTTATCTTAAAGGATTCTTCCGTTCCGATGTATTTCTTTCTCAGTTTAGGTTTTTCAATCTTTCCTGTCGGATTGCGTGGGACTTCACCAAAAAATATCTTTCGAGGTCTCTTATACCTCGGCAATTTCTCACAGTACTTCAGGACATCTTCTTCTGTGAGAGTTTTACCCGGGACCACGTCAACGATCACGGTGACGACTTCGCCTAAGCGTTCGTCGGGATAGCCGATCGCGGCGATATCCTTGATGCCCGGAAGGGCGTGCAGAAAATCCTCAATCTCCACCGGGAAGATATTCTCGCCGCCGGAGATGATCAGATCCTTTTTCCGATCGACCAAGAAAATAAAACCATCTCCGTCCTGTTTCGCCATATCTCCGGTGAATAACCATCCATTCCGGATCGCTTTTGCCGTGGCTTCCGAATTCTTATAATATTCCCTCATGACGCCATCGCCTCGAACCACCAGTTCCCCGACCTCTCCCTTCTTCACTGGATTCCCTTCTTCATCCACAATTCGGGTTTCCCAGTTGAATCCGGCAAGACCGATCGATCCCACCTTATGCTCATTTTCTATGCCCAGGTGGACGCAACCCGGTCCGGTCGATTCGCTCAGTCCGTAGTTCGTATCATAAGCCATGTTCGGAAAATATTCTTTCCAGTGTTTCACCAAGGAAGGAGGAACAGGCTGTGCCCCTATGTGCATAAGCCTCCATTGGCGGAGATCATAATCCTCCAGTTTCATCTCCCCGCTATCGAGCTTCAGGAGGATATCTTGAGCCCATGGGACGAGAAGCCAGACGATCGTCCCTTTCTCTTCGCTCACTGCCTCAAGAATCCATTCGGGGGAGATCCCCTTCAAGATAACTGCAGGCCCTCCCACGACGAAGCTTCCAAACCAATGCATTTTTGCCCCAGTGTGATAAAGTGGAGGGATGAGGATGAACTTATCGTCCTTTGTCTGAGAGTGATGGAGATTTTCCGTAATACAAGCTGACACCATGTTCTTATGCGTCAAAAGGATGGGTTTGGGTGTGCCTGTGGTGCCAGAGGTAAAATAGAGACCACATGGATCAGGAAGGGCAATCTCAATGTTGGGGGGGCTTGGTGGAGATTTCTCGAGCAGTTTTTCAAAGGCTTCGGCATAAGCAGGCCTTTCTTTTCCGACAAAAATATAGTCTCTTACGGTTGGGAGATCATCCTTTATTTCACCGACCCTATCGATAAACTCCTCGCCAAAGACGATGCACGTAGGCTCTGCCACATCGCAACAGTATTTGATATCGCTTCCCGAAAAACGAAAGTTGAGGGGAACGACCCAGGCCCCGGTCCGGACGATGCCGAAATAGGCACTGAGCCAGTCGATCGAGTTCATCATCAGATGGACGACTTTATCCCCTTTCTTGATCCCCTTTTTGATCAGAGCATTTGCAAATCGGTTAGCCCTCTCATCAAACTGCTTCCATGTGATCTCGCTTCTCTTCTTTTCGCTGGGTATCCTTTCAACTAGGGCCGTATCATTCGGATACAACCTCGCGTTTCTTGCTAAGATCTCTCCAATGTGGATGTCTAAAGTCGCCATAGGAATCCTCCTTCCTAAAAGAGGTTTTACCAAATCCGAATATCCAGTGCAATATTTCTTTCCGTTTTGCAACCCCCAAAGAACCTTTTCAGCAGGGCCCTCGGGGGATGTGAAGAAAAGGCGGTTATTGCGACGAGTCCCATTTTGGCGGGACGAAGTGCCTGCACGGCGTAGACGTTCAAAAAGCCGTCCTATAGGGTTTATAAACGCATTTTAAAGAGAAATATCAGATCAAAAATGCGATCTTAGGACTCCGATCCACGCTCCATCGCTCAGATCCCTAATTTTTAGAAAAGTATAGAGGCAAGCGCCGTCCCGATTCTCATTGACACCCCGTTCCTATTCTAATACACTCCAGTTAAAGCCAAACTGTATAGACGGGTTGCTTGATGACAGAACTAAAAAGAGGGATGAGATGAAAAGGAGTGTTGGACCTACAAAGAGAATGAGGGGATGTTCCGGGGAAAGGAAACATAAGGAGAAAAGTAAGATTAGTAAGCAGGAATTTCTTGGTCAGATTAAAGCGGTTCTGTTGACGGCACGGACCTTCAAGTATCCGTGCATCGCAAGGGTAAGAGCGTTTTCTTAGATAATTTACCAGTCCACCCAAGTAATATGGGAAGAGGTTATCAGGGGAAGAGTAAGTGAGATCAGAGATCAGATCGGGGAGCGCCCGCTCAAGGGCGAGATTACCCTCGTCATCGCCGGAAAAAAACGGGAAAAAAAACAATTAAGAGACGAGGTGACGGGGTGATTGAGCAACGGCTCTTAAAATAGGAAAGGAAAGCGATGGAAAACTTAGGACAAATCCTGCCGTTCTGGACCCTATCTTTTTTCATTTTGCTTTTGCTTTCCATAGCCATCCTTCCGCTCGCCTATCCTCGTTTCTGGGATAGTAACCGAAACAAAGCGGTGGTCTCTGCGATCCTCTCACTTCCTATCGTTATTCTCTTTTACCATTATGGCAATTTCCGGCCCTTGATTCATGAAATTCAAGAATATTTTTCTTTCATTATTCTCCTGGCCTCCCTCTTTATCATCTCCGGAGGAATATTCCTAAGCGGGGATATTGAGGCGACTCCTCGAAATAATACCATTTTCCTGGCCATTGGCGGGATCATCGCTAACATTTTTGGGACCACAGGCGCTGCGATGCTTCTGATAAGACCTGTCTTGAGGACCAACAGCGAAAGGCGGCTGATCGCCCACATCCCCATCTTCTTTATCTTTATTGTCTGCAATATCGGCGGATGCCTTACACCCCTTGGCGATCCCCCTTTGTTTATGGGCTACTTGAGAGGGGTCCCCTTCTTCTGGACTTTAAGGCTTTTCCCTTATTGGATATTCATGATGATCCTCATTCTGATCGTCTTCTATTTCATCGATCTTCGCTTTTGGAAGAGGGAGTCCCCGGAGGCCTTAAGACTGGACAAGAAGAGCGTGGAGCCCATTTCCACTCATGGGAAAATGAATATCGTTTTTATCTTCGGCGTCATCTTAAGCGTCATCTTTTGCGATACCCCTGTTCGGGAAGGTATCATGGTAGGCCTGTCTATCCTTTCCCTTCTGTCAACACCCAAAAAGATTCGGGAGCGAAATGAGTTTAACTTCACCCCTATCATCGAAGTGGCCATTCTCTTCGCAGCCATATTCATCACGATGGTTCCTGCACTTCTCATCCTGGAAGCACGGGGCGCCGAATTTGGAATTCGTCTTCCCTGGCAGTTTTTCTGGACAGCCGGAGGACTCTCTTCGTTTCTCGACAATACCCCCACTTATGTGACGTTCCTGAGCTTGGCTCAGGGGCTTGCTCAAGCAACCGGGCTGCCAAAGGAGATGGTAGGAATCCCGATCAAATATCTGGAGGCGATTTCGGTCGGATCGGTTTTTATGGGAGCAAATTCCTATATCGGCAACGGCCCAAACTTCATGGTCAAAGTGATCTGCGAGCACCAGAAAGTTAAGATACCCTCCTTCTTCGGATATATGCTCTGGTCATGCAGCATTCTCGTCCCTCTTTTTATTATTGTAACCTTCGTATTTTTTGTATAGAGGATGGACAAATGCCACTATCGGACGAAGTGAAAGAAATAGAACGATTATTTCAATTTTTCCCTTATTTCACATTCCATGTTTTAAGTTAGCCTGAAAGATGCCAAAAAAATCCTAAAAAATCCTTGACAAAACAATTTGTTTGTGTATTTAATGATGGGCAATACTCCCTCCTTTTACTTATAAGCAAGCGATTGGATTGAATAAAATTTTATCATTGGTCTTTACCCCTTTTCCAGGGATAGATTTCACCACCTTTTTCAGGAGGGGGAGAAGCGGAGTGACCTGAGAAAAGCCTGGATTCGAAAACAGCGGAGCCAGGCTTTTTCTTATTGAGAAGGAAATATTTGGAAGGGGGTGAGAGAAGAGCGTAACCCACCCATTTAAGACAAAAAAAAGCTGATCTGAAAGGAGGTATCTTATGCAACCGGATGTATCTACTTACATGTGGGTTTGGTATGTTTGGGGCGCAATCTTTGTCGGTACATTTCTGATGACCTTCATCGGGACCTGGATCATCATTAAGAAAGGCAGGTGGGAATTATGAGTCCACAATATATACCTGTTCCGTCGCCAACGACAACTATGATTATTTCTGGAGTGATAGCCCTCGGGCTTTTACTGCTGCTCTCTGCTTTCCTTGGCGTCTTGGGAAAGAGGAAATGGGAGTCCTTTGATGAGTATCTTGTCGGTCGCAGGGATATAGGCCCGCTGATCACCGGTGCCGCTCTTTCCGCCTCCTATATTTCCGGCTGGGCTTTTTGCGGGAGCACGGGGATTGTCTATACCCTCGGTTTATCAGGTATGTGGTTTGCGGGGATTTGGAGCCTTGTCGGCATCATCCCCTGCATCTGGCTTGCAGCAATGAGGACCAGAGAGTTTTCCGTAAAGCTCAAAGCAGCCACCGTGCCCGAAACGATCGGGAAACGATTCGATTCCAAAATGCTCCAGACCGTCATCGCCATTTCCATGCTTTTCTTCCTGTTTATGTATTCCGTGGGCCAGCTGAAGGCTGGAGCCAGCGTCTGGTACGCCCTGACCGGGCTCTCACCCCTCTGGTGCCTCTTGCTCTCAATATTCGTTGCATGGCTCTATATGGCGATGGGCGGATATGTTGGAAACCAATATGCCATGGCACTCCAGGGGCTCGTTTTTGCCGTTGTTGGAACCCTCATTGGTGTGGTGGCCATCGCACAAAGCGGCGGCTTTTACGAGCTTACCTCCAAGCTGGTGGCCCAGGACCCAAAACTGATGAGCCTGATCAGGCCGGATCTTCCAAAGCTCGGGTTTACCCAGCTCATGTCAAGCATGGTTGGGATTCTCGCAACCCCTGTCATCTTCTTCACCATGGCCACCGGGTTCCCGCATAATGTGAGCCGGTTCCTCGGGATGAAAAAGATGACCAAGAAAGACTATTTCTGGATGGTGGCCATTGTCTGGCTGTTTACCGGAATTCCTATCATGCTCGACTGCTCGAGCAACGGGCTTGTGGCCAGAATGCTCTATGGCCCCCAGCTTCTTAAGATACAGCCCTGGAGGGGGGACCTTGCTGCACCGATGCTCGCTCATGCCTTAGGTGGATCACGCATGCTGGCCTTATACACGGCAGGTCTTTTCTCAGCCGCCCTGTCAACCTTGGCAGGAATGGTCTTCATCATGAGCGCCAATATCACGAGGGATGTCATTAAACTTTGGGTACCAAAAGTATCGGACAAGAGCATGTTGATGCTGGGATACTTGCTGATCGCCCTCTTCCTCTTTCTTCCCTTCTATTGGACCTTGGTGAATGCGCCTCCTCTGCTATCCATCTTCATGGGTATGGCAGCGATGGGACTTGGCGCTGTATTTTTCTTCGTGACCGCCATCTCTTACTATTGGAAGCGGGCAACAAAATGGGGAGCTGTCTGCACGGTCATCTACGGAACAGGCGCAACATTGTTTGGTGGTTGGGCAGTTCTTTCCAGGAAACCCCCGTTATTAGGCATGGGCACGATGGAGTGGATCCTTGTTCTTGGATGCTTGGTCATCTATTTTGTCGTTAGCTTCGCCACAAAACCACCCTCTCAGAAAACGATTGACCTTCTTTTCCCAGCCAAGAAATAGCCCTGCAGGGGCAAAAAAGAGAAAAAAGGGGGCCTCTCCACGGGTCCCCTTTTTTTGTCGAACCTCGGGCCAGAAATAAGCCATTCAAAAATAGTGCCTTTTGTGTTAATAGAAATTAAGCCCACCCGGAGAAACAGGACAATCAGATGCCTGAAGCCCTGCCCTTAGAAAAATTGAAAGACTTTGTCAAGACGGTCCCACCTTTCCATCTCCTTCCCCGGAAGGCCATGGATGAACTTGTACGCACCTTGATGATTGAGTATTTTCCAAAGGGAGAGACGATCTTGAGCCCCAAGGGGCCGCCCACCCAGTTTCTTTACATCATCCGCTCGGGCGGTGTGAGATTTCTAATGTCGGAAAAGGAGGGAAAAGAGGGGGATAGGATCTATGATTACAGGGATGAAGGAGATTTCTTTGGGCTGATTTCTCTTTTGAGCGGGGAACCCTCTCCTTTCACGATTGTGGCAGAGGAAGATACCCTCTGCTACCTCGTCAGGAAGGAGGTTTTCAAGAAACTTATCGGGGAGTATCCCGACGTTTTCCTCTATTTTACATCCGGGCCGAGCAAAGGGTTTAAACAGTTCGATACAGGATCGCCGCCGATGGATCTCTCTGTAAGAGGAGGGGCGGGAGCACAGCAAGTTCTCTTTGCCTGTCGGGTCAAGGACGTGATGCATACCAACGTATTGACCTGCCCGTCTGAGGAAACGATCGTCGGTGTGGCGCGGCGAATGACGGAACGAGGCGTCGGCTCCATGATTGTGGTAGATGACATCGGTGTTCCCGTTGGAATCCTTACAGACGGCGATCTCAGGAGCAAGGTGCTGGCATTCGGAAAACTCATCACCCTGCCGGTGTTGGATGTGATGAACCGACCGGTTCAGTGCGTTCGTCCCGACGCCTTCTGTTTTGAAGCCATTCTTTCCATGACCACCAACCGGATCAAGTATCTTCCTGTCATGGATGGGATGAAGCTCGTGGGCATCATTTCTGAACATGATCTGATGGTTTCCCAGGGAAACAACCCTGTTGCGGTCATTAAGGGGATTCAGCAGGCGACCACTGTCGAGCAGGTGGTCCTCATCCGAAAAAACATTGATCTGGCAATGAACGTCATCCTTGAGCACGGAGGGATGGCGAAAGATATCTGTGAACTGATTACGACGCTCAATGACCATCTGACACGAAAAATCGTCGCTCTGGCCGAGGAGGCCATGGGCAGAGAAGGATACGGACTGCCACCCGTTCCATATGCCTGGCTCGCCCTCGGGAGCGAAGGCCGCCGTGAGCAGACCCTGAGGACCGACCAGGACAATGCGCTCATTTTTGCAGATCATTCGCCCGGTGGGGAAGAGGAAGCTCGAAGTTATTTTCTCAACCTGGCTGAAAAGGTGGTTTCAGGGTTGGAGCAGTGCGGGTTTCCCCGATGCAAAGGCGGGGTCATGGCCGTCAATCCCAAGTGGTGTCAGCCCCTTCACGTATGGAAAGAGTACTTCAGGCACTGGATCCTCGATGTCGACTACCCCCCCGAGGAAGTTTTGGCCACCTTCGTCTTTTTCGATTGCCGCGCCATCTATGGCCAATATGAGCTGGCGACCCGAATAGCAGGACATATCTTGGAGCTTCTTGATGAGGGAAATAGCTTTGCGAGAGAAATGGCCAAGACCGCTATTCTTCACAAAACTCCCCTGGGTTTTTTCAAAAGGCTGGTGGTCGAAAAGTCTGGAGAGCACAAGAATAAGCTCAATCTGAAGCTGAACGGCTTGACTCCCCTGGTCGATGCCATCCGGACACTCGCCCTCAGCCAAAAGGTGTTCGACACGAACACCCTCGATCGGATTTCTGCTCTCGTTGAAAAAGAGAGTCTCACCCCTGCCGAAGCCGGCGACCTGAGAGATGCGTTTAATGTCATCATGCTCATCCGCGTACGACATCACGTCAATGTGCTCCGCCGAGGAGGAATTCCGGACAACTATGTCGACCCGGACGAGTTGAGCATCATCCAGAGGACCATGCTTAAGGAAGCTTTTAAGTCCATCGATCGACTGCAGGGGCTTTTGGAATTGCATTACAGCATCGAGGGGTAGCGGGACCGTATCCTGGTTTATAAGCGGACTAGCGTTTCATGAAACTGTTTTTTCGTCGTCTGAGAAACCATTACTATCAACGCCATTTGCGGCGAAAAGACCTGCCGGAGGTCATACGAAATTATCTCCAGGCCTTCCATGGGTTCAACTTCAGTAAGCCTATCACAGAGACGGAGTTTGTCGTTTTGGATATAGAGACCACTGGGTTAAATGCAAGAGGAGGAGATCGGATTGTTTCCATCAGCGCCGTACGCCTCAAGGAGGGTCGCATCGATCTTTCGGATGCTTTCCACGAAATCATTAATCCGGATCGCGACATCCCCTCCGCTTCGGCCGTGATCCATGAGATTTTGCCACGGATGGTGGATGGAAAACCGACCATCGAAAAGGTCCTGCCGGATTTTATCAGGTACATCGGAATCTCCGTGCTTGTGGCCCATCACGAATGGCTGGATATGAGCTTCCTCAATCGAGAGATGGCCCGCCTTTACGGCATTCCGATTCAAAACATTGTCCTGGATACGGCTGTCTTGGATCAGGCGTTGCTGGCAAAGAAGACACCGGCGTCGGTGATAGCTATGATGAAAATTGATAGCACGTTAGAAGCAGTGGCTGAACGCTATCAAGTGGCTGTCGAGGGGCTCCATTCCTCTTTCTGGGATGCCCTGGCTACGGCGCAGATCTTTCAACAAATGATCAAAGAGGTTCAGGGGTTGGGTATCCTTTCCCTAAAAGACTTTCTCAAGTTAGCTCATACGCCGCCGGGTTTAGGGGTCTTTAAGCCGGATCACTTTTCTGCATAGGTGTAACTCCATCCTCTTTCCCCGTTATAGAGGGATAGGAGGTTCCGGAGGTTAATTTCCGGCAGAGCTTTTTTTTGTTGACTAGATCCGATTTCCCGTCTACTATTAGCAAGTGCTTGAAGATCAAAAGCAATCTAAGGAAGGGAGAGCGCTATGAACTTTGCACGGTATTGTTGGCTGAATGCGAGTAAGTTTCCTGAAAGAGAATTCATCATTGAAAGCTATCCTTCAAAAGGGATTCGCAAGGTATTGACCTGGAAACAGCTCAACGACCAGACAAACAAACTTGCGAATTTCATGATGAAGGAGTGTGGAGTCAAAAAAGGGGATATTGTGGTTCATCTGATGATGAACAGCATCGAATGGTATGTATGCTACATGGCTGTCCTGAAGACGGGTGCGACGGTCACGCCGCTCAACTTCCGTTTTGCAAGTTCCGACATCAATTATGCGGCCGATGTGACAAAGTGCAAGGTATTCATCCTGGGAGATGGATTTCTCCCGAGGGTGGAACCCATCATGAAGGAGATGGGCTATGTGAAAAAGTACATCTGCGCCGGCAAGCACGTGCCCCCGACCATGGTCTCTTACGAGGAAATCATCAAAAAAGGAGACCCGACGAATGTCCTCGTTGAGACAGCCGACGATGAAATGGCGGAATTGATGTTTACATCGGGGACCACCGGGGCGCCCAAACCGGTCTGCCACAGCCACAACACCCTTTTTTACATCGGGATTGGTTGTGCCCTGACATACAACGAGGGATACAACAGTGTCTACCTCGCCCCGCATCCTTTCTATCACAGCGGCACGCTCTTCCTCTCGTTTCCATCCTACATCGCTGCAGGCAAAATACTGATGCCCATGGAGATCGAGCCGAAGTATTATTTGCGAACCTTGGCCGATGAGAAGTGTACCGGCGGCTGGAATACGGTCCCGGTTTGGTCGGACGTGATCAATGCGATCCTTTCGGGAGAGGTAAAACTACAAGACTACGACCTTTCCGCCCTTAAACATATTGAGATCGGCGCTCAGCCCGTCCCCTATATTCTTCTGGAGAATTCCAAGAAAGTCTTCCCGAACCTGCCGGTGGCCAACATCTATGGGATTACAGAGGGCGGCGGCGGCGGCACCATCAACCTTTACGACGAAGACATCATGAGAAAGCCAGGTTTCATCGGGAAGCCAACGGTCTTCATGGAGGCCAAGGTCGTCGATGATAAAGGGAATGAATGCCCTCCGGGAGCCGTGGGCGAACTCCTATTGAAGGGTCCCCGTCTCATGAAGGAATACGCGTTCAACCTGGAGATGACGGCGAGAACCATCGAGAAGGGATGGCTTCATACCGGCGATTTGGCGTATAAAGATGAAGAGGGCTATTTCTGCTTCGTGGATAGGGCAAAGGATCTGATCATCCGGGGTGGAGAAAATATATTCCCCGTCGAAATCGAGGGTTTCTTAGTAAAGCATCCAAAGATTCAGGACGTCGCGGTCATGGGCTATCCGCATCCAAGACTGGTAGAGATCGTCATGGCAATCATCCAGACAAGGCCCGGGCAGACCCTGACGGATGAAGAGGTCCTTAACTTCTGCAAGGAGAAAGGTCTTGCCAAATTCAAATGGCCGGAGAAGATGATCTACACCAACATACCGCGCAACCCTGCAGGCAAGATCGAAAAACCGAAACTGAGAGAGATGTACGTGAAGCCTGCAAAAGAGGCGATGGAAAAGGAATTCAAGAAGGCCTGATGTGTGACCTGAACCAAAAAAATATGACTGCGAGAAAAAAGGGCGAAGCCTCAAACAGACGCCAGGCTTCGCCCTTTTTGTTATTTGTCAATCTATCTCCTGCTCAGCTTTCAAGCTTGATGAATCTCTCCTCGACCCGTAGCGAACGCTTTTCTGTTCAGCTCGTGGACCTTCGGAGGAAGGTAATTCAGAATGGTGTCTAACCACAGCTCCTCCTTGATATCGAAAAATGTGGACATGGCCCCGAGGAGTACGACGTTGGCAGCGCGGGCGTCGCCGATCTGGAGTGCGATCTCCGTCCCTTTGACCAAATAGAAATCTTTGAATTTAGAACCGATGATTTCGGGAATGCCTTGAGGATACTCCATTTCTCCAAGGTTGACAATGGGAGGGTTCACCTTATGGTCGTTCATAATGATTCTTGCTTTGGGTTGCAGGAAATTCAGCCATCGCAGACCCTCCAGTTGTTCAAAGGCAAAGAGGATATCTGCCTCCCCCTCCATGATCAGTGGGGAGTGAACCTTCTTGCCAAATCGGAAATGGGAGCTGACGATGCCTCCCCTCATAGCCATTCCATGAATCTCGCTCTTTTTAACATCATAACCAGCTTCCATGAAGACTTCGGACATGATGTCGCTGGCCAGGATGACCCCCTGCCCACCAACCCCTACCACCAGCACATTCGTTGTATGATTATCCATAGCCCCTTCTCCTCTTTGTAAGTATCGACTACATCGTTTCAAACCCGAATATGGGCTTCTCGTCCTGACTTTGAATCGCTCCCAATTTGCACACTTGATAGCAAAGATGGCATCCCGGACAGAGGGTGGAATCGATATAGGAGATGCCTTTGCGCTTCTTTCCATCCTTTGTCAACGCCATCTCGCCTTCCACCTTCTGGTACGATATGGCCGGGCAACCCAAGTTGACACAGGCTTTACAACCAATACATTTAGTGGAATCGACCATCAGGGGTTTGTTATATTTTTTGAACTCTCTTCGTAGAAGAACGCACGGACCTTGGGTGACGATCAAGGACGGCGAGTCTTTTTCAATCTCTTCTTTGATCACCTTTTCTGTCTCCTCCAAATTCCAGGGGTTCACCGTTCTTACATTTTCAATCCCCAATCCCTCAGCCAGCCGGACGAAATCGATCTTATGTGTCTTTTCACCACGGATTGTATATCCAGTTCCCGGATGCTCCTGTGAGCCGGTCATTCCGGTGGTTCTATTGTCGAGAATGATGATCGTTGCGTAACTCTTGTTGTAGGCCATGTTCATTAAAGGAGGGATCCCGCCATGAAGGAAAGTGGAGTCTCCGATCACTCCTACAAATTTCCCTTTTCCGGCCCCCTCCAGCGCCTTCGACATCCCGTGAGCCTGACCAATGCTTGCCCCCATGCAGATGCAACTGTCCAAGGAATTTAACGGCGGATAGGCGGCCAGCGTATAACATCCGATATCGCCTGCAGCAACGAGTTTCAACTTTTTTATGGTATGGAATATCCCCCGATGAGGGCATCCTGGACAGAGATTGGGTGGCCTGGGAGGAAGCGCTTCTTCGAACACAGGTTGGGGGGCCTTAAACCTTTTCCCCAAGATCCCTTTCTTTATGATGAGGGGGTTGAATTCCCCACATATAGAGAATAGATTCTTTCCTCCTTTCGGTTTGAACCCCATGGCCTTGATGTTTTCTTCCAGGAATGGATCCAACTCTTCTATCACGATCACCTTCTTTACTTTTTTGAAAAACTCGGCGATCAGATTTTTGGGGAGAGGCCATACCATCCCCAGTTTAAGGTAGGAATAATTGGGGAAGACTTCCTTTGCGTACTCATATGAAATACCGGCGGATATAATTCCAATCGCTGGATCATTGATCTCGATGCGATTCCCGGGGAATTTCTCAGCAAATTCCAGCAATTTTACAAACCGCTCCTCAACGACCCCATGTTTAACCCTGGCGAAGGAAGGCAACATCGTATATTTTGCAGTCTGCTTCCTGATCTCGATAGGGACTGGAGGAACGACCGGTTCCTGTAATTCGACAACTCCTTTGGAGTGAGAGATCCGGGTGACGCCTCGAACCATGACCGGGGTATCGAATCTTTCACTGACTTCGAAGCCCAACTTTAGAAACTCTTTTGCTTCTTGGCTATCACTCGGCTCAAACATAGGGACCTTCGCAAACCTGGCATAGTGACGATTATCCTGCTCGTTCTGTGAACTGTAAAGCTCTGGATCATCACAAGTCACGAGGACTAACCCGCCGTTTACTCCTACGTAGGACAGAGTCATCAGAGGATCTGCCGCCACGTTCACGCCAACATGTTTCATCGAAGCCATCGCCCTTGCACCTGCCATTGAGGCCCCAATGGCAACTTCTAACGCCACTTTTTCATTGGGGGACCACTCCGCATAAATATTTTTATATTCTCTTGCGATGGTCTCGAGGATCTCCGTACTTGGAGTCCCTGGATAGGCTGCAGCCACTTTTACACCGGCCTCAAACGCTCCTCTTGCAATGGCTTCATTTCCCGTCATCAACTTTTTCATAAGCTGCTCCTTTGTATTTAACTTCGTCCTGAAAAAGCCTACTGTTGCCAAACGCACTATAACAGATACAAATTTTATATCAAGCTTGTGGTCAGCTGAGCCAGAAGATGGAACAACGCATCATCAATTCAAGGACGACGGCTTCTTGAGGTAGAAAGAGAAAAACGTCCCTATTAAAGAAACTCCGCTTGCCAAAAGAAAAGGAACCAAAAAAGAGTGGGTGACATCCGCCAGATAGCCTCCCACGGCGGGTCCTAACGCCTGTCCAATCCCGAAGAATAGGGTGATAAAACCGAGGCCCGCAGGAGCCAGTTTCGATCCGACATAATCCCCGGCGGCTGCAGCCATAATGGTGGGTATACTCCATGCCGTGAGGCCAAAGATAACGGCAGAGAGGTAGAAACCCATTGGATTCCTGGCCAAGGCAAAGATGGCATAGGCTGTCGCCAGAGTGATATAGGCCAAGGCTGAGCCATATTTTCGACCAAGGAGGTCCGAAATTCCTCCCCAGATCACGCCACAAAAAATGCTTAATCCTCCGACCACGGCCCAAATGGCGCCCGCTTCAGCCTGGCTCACCCCTATCTCTTTAGTTAAATACGCTGCAAAAAAAGTCATATAAATGATATATGAGAACCCATACATGAAATAAACGAACCCGAGATACCACATCTCCTTGACTCGGTAGACGAGGCCCCATTGTATCGGCTTTGCCTTATCTTCTTCCGGCGCCGATTTTAGGGAGGCTTTTGCCTCGTCAAACCCAATGGGAGAAAGTCCCTTCTCCTCCGGCTGGCTGCGGATAAAGGCATAGACAAGGCACGAGATGACGAGTACCCCCCCACCCAGATAGTACCAGGAAAACCTCCAGCCCTCTGAACCATAGACTTTCAAAAGAGGAGGGACAACGAGACCGGCGATCAAGGTACCTCCGCCGATTCCGGCCGAAACGATGCCGGTAGCAAACCCTCTTCTTTTCAAGGCGAACCAAGCAGAACCGAGCGCCATGGCCGGCACATAGGCAGCCCCATTCCCGAACCCTGTTAAGAGTCGCATGAAAAAGGCGAAGGAAAAACTCTGCGCCAAGCCTGTCAGAATCATGGTTAAGCCCATCAGAATCAAGCCGAAAGTAATCACGACTCTTGAGCCAAATCGAGAAGCCAAAAACCCTCCGATAATGGCAAGGCTCAGATAGCCGATGAAGTTCCCTGTTCCTAAAAGCCCCAGTTCCGCATAACTGAAATGAAGACCGTCCTTCATGCTCGGCAGGATAAGCGTATACGCCATCCGGCCGAACCCGTGGGCCCCGATGGTGGTCAATGTTCCCATCGCAATCACAATCCAACCGTAATGGATTCTTGGCGCTTTTTTAGGACTTTCCTTCATCGCTCTCTTTCCTGCTAGAAAGTCGTCCGAAATGATGCTATCAGCAAGCAGATTTTTTTTCAACCTTTTCTTTTTTTTCTTTTTTTTGTATGTAATTCAGCTGATTTTTCTTATAGGCTCCCGTTGCTCTGGTTTTGCTCCTGCAGTCAGAATGCGAGGTTTACGAAAACGGTTAGGCTTCGCAGGATGCGGCGACTCGCTGTACCCGGAGGATAAAAATCTTCTTAAGGCGTGTGACCACGAATTGCAGGTTGGGAAATGGTTCTAATTCAACCGGACCGACACGACCTTCGACACCCCAGGGGTCTCCATGGTTATTCCGTAGAGGGTATTCGACGTCTCCATCGTCTTCTTGTTGTGCGTAATGAGAATGAACTGAGAGGTCTTAGAGAATTCTTTGATCACTTCGATGAATCGATTGATGTTCGCATCATCCAAAGGCGCATCCACCTCGTCCAGCAAGCAGAACGGTGTGGGCTTAATCATGAAGAGCCCAAAGAGCAGGGCCGTGGCGACTAAAGCCTTCTCCCCTCCGGAGAGGAGGTCTATATTTTGAAGCTTCTTTCCAGGGGGTTGCGCGATGATATCGATCCCCGTCGTGGCGGGGTCTTGCTCATCCAACATGACAAGGCTGGCCTGTCCGCCCTTGAAGAGCCTCGCAAAAACTATTTTGAATTTCTCATTCACCAAGTAGAAGGTCTCCAAAAATCGTTTCGTCGTCGTCCGATTGATCCGGAGAATGGCCTTTTTTAAGGAATCGAGGGCCTGATGAAGGTCGGCCTGTTGTTCCGACAGAAAATCGTGCCGCTGTTTCAACTCCTGATATTCCTCAATGGCCATCAGGTTGACTTCTCCAAACCCCTCGAGAGATTTTTTTAACTCTGCCAGCCGCAGAGACATCTCTTCCTTCGGCAATTCCAGGGGGGAAGCTCCGACCGAGGGGGAAAGCGTCGCCCCATACCGTTCTTTCATCGACTCCTGAAGGTGAGAGAGTTTTAGTTGAACCTCCGAGGCCAGAATCTCTTCTTCATGGATCTTCTGCCTCACCTCTTCCAACTCCCGGCGGAGATACTTGGAGGAAGCCTCCACCTCTTTCCACTCATTGAGGACACTTTCTACCCTCTCTTTTTGAGCGGAGAGCGTTTCTTCCTTAAGACGGTGCTGTCTAAGACTATTTTCTAACTCCCCTTCCCATTGTTGGATTTTTTCACGAAGGGAGACGGTTTCAGCCCGGCATTCTCTGATCCCCTCTACCTTCTTTAAGATCTGTTCCCTCAGGCTTCTTTGAGTTTCAGAGAAGTTTTGGATCTGAACTTCCAGCCCCTTCTGTTTCTCTTCGATAGAGGCCAGAAGGACCTTTTTCTCAGTGATCCGTCCTCCCAATTCTTCTCCCCCTTCTTTGACTTCCTCCACTTTCTTCTTCCATGACTGAACCTGTTCTTCCCTCCCTTTTTTCGCTGCTTCCTCCGTCTCCATCCGGGCAGAGACTTCCTTTTTGCCTTTCTCTAAATCTTGCTCTTCCTCTTCGAGTTGTCTCTGCTCAAACTGGATGACCTCCATCTTCCGATGAAATTGGGAGATCTCCTTTTTCAACCCTTCCAGATCTCTTTCTCGATGGAGAAGTTCGATGCCCTTCTCTTGAATTTCCTTTTTTCTCACCTCCAATTGGATTTCCCTCTCGTGGATCTCCTCTTGGAGATGCCCTTCTTCGTCATAGGCTTTTCGACATTCCTCCTCCGATTCTTTGATTCTTTTCTCTAAATCTCTGATCTCCCTTCGCCTCTCCAAAAGGCCAAGGCCTCGATCCCGGCTTCCTCCGGAGATCACTCCTGAGCGCTCCAGGATGTCGCCGTCCAGGGTGACCAGGGTTCCAAACCCTCCCCCATTCTTCATCCAATGGAGCGCCTCCTCCCAGCTTTCGACGATCCCGGTATCTCCGATCAGGAATTCTGCAATCGGGTCAAACCCGTCTTTTACCTTCACGAAGCGCGCGAGAGCAATGGGTCTTCCCTCCTCTTGAGAGATCCGATTTTCTGCCCCGGTCCCTTGAACCCTCCTCGGGATGAAACTTCCCCGGCCAAGGGATTCCCGTTTAAGAAAGACCATCGCCTCCGTGCCTTCCTTTTCTTCTTCCACGATCAAATACTGCAGCCGCTGTCCTAAAACGGCTTCGAGAGGAACCTCGTATTTCGGGTCCGGTTCCAGGATGTCCGCCACGGCCCCCAAAATTCCCTTCCACTTCTCCTGTTCTTCCTTCTTTCGAAGGAGAAGAGACTTTACCCCCTTCTCATATCCTTCATAATTCTCTTGGAGCTCTTTGAGGGAGTGGTAGCGAGAGCGGTCCTGCCTCACGGTCTCCTCCAAAGTCGAACGCCGTGTTTGCCTCACACCTAAATCCTCTCTTAGCCTCTCGATCTCTCCTTCCCAGCGAACCCTCTCCTCCTGAAAAATCGACTGGAGGGAGACGATGAGTTCTCTCTCTTTTGTCTTCTCAGAGATCGCCTCTTCCAATTGTTGGACCTGGCGGCTTACGTCTTCCGATTCTTCGCCATGGGACCGGATCCGTTTCTGAAGATCCTCTTTCCTCTCCTCAAGGTGGGCCAGGCGGTTTTTGAGGGAGGTCAGCTCAGTGAGTGTGTCAATCAGTTTACCCTTTTCAGCTTCCAATTCATCCAAAAGCTCTTGGTGTGTTGCCCTAAAATCGCCAAAGACGCTTTCCAGTTCTTTCAATATTGCCTCGTTCTCCTGGTGTTCTTCTTCCAGATTCCCTCGGACCTGCTCCATCCTTTTCCGTTCTCTTCTCGTCTCTCTCCAAGCGCGCAGGGAGCCTCTGACTTCTTCAACCCCTCGGTTCTCTTCTTTTTGAAGACCCCCCTCTTCCCTCTTGAAAAATTCAATGTCGTTTTCCGTCTTTTGAATTTTCTTGCCCAGCTCAAATATTTCCTGTTGAAGGCTTCGGAACTTCTCTTCTTCCTCTATCCCCTTCAGCCGCTTGGCTTCCACGAAGGCCTCTTTCTGGGCGTTTTTGGTGGAAATCTCCATCTCTCGGTCCCGAAGGGCTTTGAGATAGCCTCTCGCTGCCTCCCCTTTTTCGGAAAGTTCAGCGTACTCCTGGAGGGCAAAACGGATTTCGATCTCTTTGACCTCTTTCCGTATGGCTTTATATTCCTCTGCCCGTTTCACCTGTCGTTCCAGCGTGACGGTCTGTCGCTTCACCTCGGCGATGATGTCCTGAATTCGGAGAAGGTTCTGCTGCGTGGCGTCGATCTTCATCAGCGCGAGCCTCTTCCTCTCCTTGTACTTGGCAATACCCGCCGCCTCTTCGATCAAAAAACGCCGATCCTGGGGATTGGCATTGATGAGATGTTCTACCCTTCCCTGTTCCACGATCGAATAACCGTTCACTCCGATACCGGTATCCAGGAAGAGATCGGTCACGTCCCGCAATCGGCAAGGCACTTTGTTGATCAGGTACTCACTTTCTCCGGATCGATAGAGTCTTCGGGTAACCGTGATCTCCGTGTACTGCGCGTATCCTTCGGAAGCTGACCCATCTTCATTGGAGAAAGTGAGATTGACCTCTGCCATCCCCAAGGGTTTTCTGCCGTCCGTCCCGTTGAAGATGACGTCCTCCATCAACCTTCCTCGTAAGTGTTTGGCACTCCGCTCGCCAATGGCCCAGAGCACCGCATCCACGAAATTTGACTTCCCGCAACCGTTGGGACCCACGATCGTCGTGATCCCGCCCGGAAAGGTAAGATGTAGGCGATCGACAAAGGATTTGAATCCAATCGCCTCAAGCGATTTGAGTTTCATGAAATCCTCTTTATGAAATCCAAATGTCAAATTTCAAATGCCAAAGGAATGTCAACTGTCTAGTTCGTCCACAAAGCTTGTTGGCCTGTCATGCCGGACCTGATCCGGCATCCAGACGTCGTCCCGACGAAAGTCGGGAACCATCTCAATACTGGGTCCCGGTTTCCACCGGGAACACTGGATTCCGGCTTTCGCCGGAATGACGACCTTTTCGGAAACCGTTTTGTTTATGGACAGACTCTAAATACCAAAGCCTTTTTTAAGTCAAAAACTTTGTCATTTGGATTTCATTTGAACTTTGAACTTCGGAATTTGACATTTCATTTCGCAGAATGCCCCTCCATATATTCAATCGCTCTTTCGAGTCTTTGAATTACCTTTTCTTTACCCAGAACCTCCATCACCTCGTCAATCGGAGGGCTGACGCTCCGGCCGGTTAAGGCCACTCGAATCGGCTGCGCAATCTTTACCAAAGGCTCTGCTCGCATCTCAGCCAATTGCTGAACCAGCCGATGAACATTCTCTTTTCCCAAAACCGATTCCTTTGAGAGAGAGGCGATCACCTGCTTGAACATCGGAACCGTCTCTTTGCTCAAAAATTTTCCCGCAGCCTTCTCATCATAAGCGATCTCTTCACAGAAGTAAAATTCCGAAAGGTCTGCCATCTCCACCAAGGTCTTCACTCTCTCTCTGAGAGAGCGGACGGCCTTTCTCAAAAGATCAGCGTCGATGTTCGAATAGCCCTTAGCTTCAATAAAAGGTCGAACCCTTTGAACCAGCTCATCCAATTCGGATCTCTTGATATACTGTGAGTTGAGCCAATCCAGCTTGCCGGGATTGATCGCCGCGGCGGACCTTCCCACGGCCTCCAGGCTGAATTTCTCAATCAACTCCTCAGGCGCGAATTCCTCCTGATCGCCGTAGGACCATCCCAGCCGAACCAGGTAGTTGACGACGGCCTGAGGAAGATAGCCCAGCTTCTTATACTCCATGACCGACTGTGCCCCATGTCGCTTAGAAAGTTTCTTCTTATCCGGACCGAGGATCATCGGGACATGTCCGAATTTGGGGATGGGGTAACTTAGGGCTTGATAAATCTGAATTTGGCGGGGCGTGTTATTCAGATGGTCGTTACCCCGGATGACATGCGTGATTCCCATGGTGGCATCGTCCACCACTACCGAAAAATTATAAGTAGGGAGCCCGTCACTTCTCAGGATGATGAGGTCATCCAATTCCGTATTGTCAAATTCAACATGACCTTGAATCAGATCCTCCACCACTGTCTTCCCTTCCTCCGGAGAGAGGAAGCGGATGGCAGAGGGACTTCCGGGAGGAAAAGATTTTCGATTCAGACAAGTTCGGTCGTACTTAGGCTTGATCCCGGCCCTCAGAGCAGCTTCCCGCTTTGTCTCCAATTCCTCCGGCGTGCAGTAACATCGGTAAGCCTTCCCCTCTTTCAAGAGCTTCTCTGCGGCCTCCTGATAGTGGGAAATCCGTTGGGTCTGATAAAATGGACCCTCATCCCAATCCATTCCCAGCCACGCCATGGCATCCAAGATCACCTGGATCGATTCCTGGGTGGACCGGGCGACATCCGTGTCCTCGATGCGAAGGACGAAGACCCCTTTTTCATGGCGCGCCAGGAGCCAACTGAACAAGGCAGTTCGCGCCCCTCCGATATGAAGGTCGCCCGTCGGGCTGGGTGCAAATCGTGTCCTCACCTGTGTCATGGTTCCCTTAAGCCTCCCCAGGTTGAAAGGATTCGAGGATTCAAGGGTTCCGGGGTTCGAGTGATGTGAACTGAACCACTTGAATCTTTGAGCCCCCGACCCCCTAAATCCTGAAGTTCTGCCTTATAAAAAATCCCCCTCGCCCCCCTTTCATCAAGCGGGGTGGGGGGATGCTGTTTCCCGTTCAAGGATTTAAATGAGATCCTCAATCGCTTTAAGCGCCTCGTCCAGTTTTTTGGAATCGGTCCCCCCTGCCTGCGCAAAATCAGGTCGACCGCCTCCGGTCCCTCCAACATGAAGAGCGATCTTCCTGATCAACTCGCCGGCATTGAAGCGGTGGGTAAGGTCCGGAGTCACCCCCATGATCAAAGAAACCTTATCCTGGCTCTGACCTCCGAGAAGAATGATGCCTGATCCAATCTCTCCCTTCAGCTGGTCCACGAACTCCCTCATTCGGCTTACGTCCTTTCCGTCCACCTTGGCTGAAAGAACATTGACTCCTTTGATCTTTCTGACAAGGGGAAGAAGGTTGGAGAGTTCTTGATGGGAAGCCTTGTCATGAAAAGATGAGAGCTCCCTTTCCAATTCCTTCTGTCTTTCTAATAACCGCTCTAACTTTGAAGAAAGTTCCCCTGGAGCGGACTTGAGAGAAGAGGCAATCCCCCAAAGTTCTCTCTCCTCTTCTTTCACAAATCCATAGGCCCCTTCCCCGGTCAGGGCCTCGATCCTTCTCATCCCTGCCGCAACCCCTGACTCACTGACAATTTTGAAGAGACCGATATCGCCCGTTCTGGAGCTGTGGGTTCCTCCGCAGAGTTCAATGCTGAAGTCCGAGACCGTCACCACCCTGACCTTCTCCCCGTACTTTTCTCCAAAGAGAGCCATCGCCCCTGTCTGGAGAGCCTCCTCCACTGCCATGATTTTCGTTTCCACTTCCAAGTTCTCTCGAATCTTCTGATTGACCAAAGCCTCCACACGCTCGATCTCTTCCTTTTTCATAGAAGTGAAATGGGTGAAGTCAAACCTCAGCCGCTCGGGTGAAACAAGAGAGCCTGCTTGATGGACATGGTCTCCCAAAACTTCTCTCAAAACAGCCTGAAGAAGATGGGTGCCTGTATGGTTCAGGGTAATGGCTTTTCGGCGCTCCCGGTCCACCTGCAAAACAGCCGACATCCCTTCTTTCACTTTTCCTCTCTTTACCTTCACCTGATGGATGGTCAACTCTCCCGCAGGCTTGATGGTATCCTCTACTTCCAAAGAGAACTCCTGATGAAAGATCACGCCTCGATCCCCTACCTGGCCGCCAGCTTCCCCGTAAAAGGGGGTCTTCTCCGTAACCACTTCGATTTCATCCCCTTCGGCTGCGAAAGGAACAACTTCATCGCCTTTGATCAATCTCAGGATCCTTGATTCAGACTGAGTTTCTTCATATCCTAAGAACGTTGCCCTGATCCCTTCGTTCGCCAGCCGTCGGTAGACCTCTTTTGTCTTTCCTTCACCGATCCCCTGCCATGCCTGCTTGCTCTTTTGCTTCTGTTCCTCCATTTGGGCCCTGAAACCCGCTTCGTCAAAACTTATCCCTTTCTCTTGAAGGATCTCCGCGGTCAGGTCGAGAGGAAATCCGTACGTGTCATAAAGCCGGAAGGCCACCTCCCCGGAGAGAATGGTCTCTCGTTTCTTTTGAAGTTCTCCCAACGCCTCTTGGAGGATCTTCAGCCCCGAATCGAGGGTCTCGGAAAAACGCTCTTCTTCCTTTTGGATGACCTTGGAAACGAAGGCTTCCGTCTCACGTAGTTCCGGATAAGCCCCTTTCATCAGATCCACGACTTTAGAAACAGTCCGATAGAGAAAAGGCTCGTCCATTCCGAGCATCCTTCCGTGGCGCATCGCCCTTCTCATGATGCGGCGAAGGACGTAGCCCCTGCCTTCATTGGAGGGAAGAACCCCATCGCTGATCAGAAAGGTAGCTGCTCGGCTGTGATCGGCGATCACTCGAAGGGAGGTGTCGGTTCGATCATCCTGTCCGTAAGAAACATGAGCGATCCCCTCGATCTCTTTAAAGAGAGGGGTGAAGAGATCAGACTCGTAATTGCTTTTCACACCCTGAAGGACGGCAGAAATCCTTTCCAGGCCCATACCGGTATCGATACAAGGCTTCGCCAGGGGCTGGAGCTTACCTTCTGAATCACGATTGTATTGCATGAAGACGAGGTTCCAGAGCTCCAGGAATCGGTCGCAATCGCATCCCACACGACAGTCGGGCCGGCCGCATCCGACGCCCTCGCCTTGATCAATCACGATCTCCGAACAAGGACCGCACGGCCCTGTGTCGCCCATTGCCCAGAAGTTGTCTTTTTCCCCTAATCGGACAATTCGATCTTCCGAAACTCCGACTTTCCTCCAGAGGTGAAAGGCTTCGTCATCGTCCAAGTAGATGGTGATCCACATCTGCTCCACGGGCAACCCCCATTGGCGCATGAGGAGATCCCATCCCATTTGAATCGCCTCTTTCTTGAAATAGTCTCCGAAGGAGAAGTTCCCTAACATCTCGAAGAACGTGTGGTGCCGGGCCGTCTTTCCCACGATCTCCAAGTCGTTGTGCTTCCCGCCAGCGCGAACGCACTTCTGAGAGGTCGCGGCCCGTTTATAGTCCCGGATCTCTTCGCCTAAAAAAACACTTTTGAATTGAACCATTCCGGCATTGGTGAAAAGCAGGGTGGGATCGTTTTGGGGAATCAATGAGGAGCTTCGAACAATACGGTGTCCCCTCTCCTCAAAGTAATTGAGAAAGGCCCTTCGAATCTCGTCAGAGGTCATTGTTTGAAACCTGTCCCCCGTCGGTCCATTTTTGGATCCAAGGGCTTTGCGACTTTCAGCTTCTTCTCATCCTCTTTAACCTTTTCCTTCTCTTTCTCCAGCGTTTCAAAATCCTCCCAGCCAGCGTCGCTTGAGGCGAGAATTCCTTTCACCCTCAGGGCAAAGTCATCTGGATTCGTGCAGTGTTTGAGGGCTTCATCATAAGTCACCAACTTCTCCTTCATTAAATACATCAGTGACTGATCGAAGGATTGCATGCCGTAGCTGGTGGATCCTCGGGCAATGGCGTCATTAATCTCGTTGGTCTTATCCTTTTCCACGATGCACTCCCTCACCCTCGCCGTGGAGACCAGGACTTCCACCGCAGGGACTCTTCCCATTCCGTCCACCCTGGGCACCAGCCTTTGGGAAATGACGCCTTTCAGAATACCCGAAAGCTGAAGCCTCACCTGTTTTTGATGATAGGGGGGGAAGACGGAGATGATCCGAGTGATCGTCTCCGTGGCGTTTAATGTGTGGAGCGTCGACATGACCAAATGCCCTGTCTCGGCAGCGGTCAAGGCAGTTTCGATCGTCTCAAAATCCCTCATCTCACCAACTAAGATCACATCCGGATCCTGCCGAAGGGCCACCCGTAGGGCGCTGGAAAACGTGCTTGTGTCTGAGCCGATCTCCCTCTGATCTACGATCGATTTCTTATCTTCGTGAACAAATTCGATGGGGTCCTCGATGGTGATGATATGGCAATTCCGGTCATTGTTGATGATATCAATCATCGAGGCAAGGGTCGTGGACTTTCCGCTTCCGGTTGTCCCTGTCACGAGAATCAGACCCCGCTGCTCTAAAGAAATGCTTCTGATCACAGCAGGGAGATGGAGCTCCTGCAGGCCCTTGATCTGGTAAGGCACAATGCGAAGGGCAATCCTGAGCTTCCCCCTCTGCTGGAAGACATTGACCCTAAACCGTCCCATGCCGTAGACCTCATAGCCCATATCCACTTCGCGATTCTTGATAAACCGCTCCTTCTGCCAGTCGTTCATCAAACCGAAAGCCATTTTCGACAAATCATTATGATCGAAGGGCTTCGATTCATTCCAGGGTCTCAAGGTGCCATTCACCCTGAAGATCGGCGGAGCTCCTTCCTTAATGTGAACGTCAGAGGCTTCCTGGGAAAGGGCTTCCAAAAGGATCTGGTTCAAATCCATCTTCTTCTCCTTCCTTATCTCACCCTACCGATCCTGCTTTGGCAATGCGAAAGTTTTCAAGGAGTTCTTTCTCCATCTG
>DBZJ01000201.1 GCA_002311635.1 Syntrophaceae bacterium UBA1163 | reverse complement strand
CAACTAAATTTAGCACACTCTCGTGTGGGAAATGGTCTGGTCTTTATTGGAATATTGAACATGGTATTTATCCAGAATCGACGATTTCTAATATGAGTATTTGAATGATTTGAATAACTTCAAGACTAAGGGAAAGATTCATGGACTTCCCTCATTACGTTTTTATGGTCAGCTATCCTGGATTTTTACGCTGTATCAAAAGGGACAGGCTGGGTCGTTGGTTAGTACTTCCTGGAAGCAGCAACGGAAAGCTTTATTCAATTGTACGAATTTCAACTTGTAATTCTTTATTGGATAACCCCTTCCATCTTCATTCTTAATCCTTCAGCAAAAATTGTAAGAACGGTTTAGTGCCCTTCCTTAAATTCACACAATAAGTGGAAAGCGAAAAATTCTTTTCGTTGAATGTGAAAAATCTTTCAATATTGAACAAAATCCGTTCTTGAATGGAGCAAGCCTGGCATTCTATGCCCTAATCGAAATTCAAATTAATTCTTAGATATTATATAGTTATGGGGTTGAAACCTGCAAATTTACTTCTTGGCATATATTTCGCAGCCAAATTGATTAAAACTTAAAAAAAAGGAGACAATTTAGGGGGTTAATGGACGAGGACGTGGTTTTAACAACCCAAGAAGCCATCGAATATTTAAGAATCTCCAAGCCCACCTTTCTGAAATATATCCGCCTTGGAAGAATCAATGCCGTTAAAGCGGGAAACGGCTGGAGAATCCACAAAGCCGAATTACATCGATTTCTAAAGCTAGGGAGAAGTAACAAGGCCAATGCCTATTGATCGGAGTAAATTAAGATGAGAGCTCAAAGCAAGACAAAGGGGCAACCTATGAAAGAATTAAACAAACCACGCCAACGAATCATTGAGCAGGATCGATTGGAAGATAGGAGAAAACAGGCAGAAGAGGCGTTGCGGGAGAGTGCAAATTACTATAGAACACTACTCGAAAACTTACCACAAAAAATATTTCTAAAAGATGAGAATTCAGTCTATTTATCCTGCAATGAAAACTACTCTCGGGATCTAAAAATCAGGCCCGATGAAATCATGGGGAAGATAGACTATGATTTTTATCCCAAGGAATTGGCCAAAAAATACCGGGCAGACGATAAAAGAATTATGGAGTCTGGAAAAACAGAAGATATCGAAGAGAGATATATCCAGGATGGAAAGGAGGTGATTGTCCATACAGTCAAAACGCCGATCAAAGATGAGAAAGGCAAAATCGTTGCTATATTAGGTATTTTCTGGGATATCACGGAACGCAAACATGCGGACGATGAATTGAAGAAATACCGTGAGCGCCTTGAGGAGCTGGTAGAAGAACGTACAGCTGAACTGAGAAATGCTAATGAACAGCTTCAACGAGAAATCACCGAGCGTAAACAGGCCGAGAAGGCATTGCGGGAGAGCGAACGGAGATATCGGACCCTTTTCGAGGGTTCCAGAGATGCAATCTATATTACTTCTCGAGAGGGAGAAATCCTTGATGCCAACCATTTTATGTTAGATCTCTTCAGTTATAGTAGAGAGGAGATGCTCGGCCTCAACGCCCGAAAGGCATATGTTTATTCTGAGGATCGAATAAAGTTTCAGCAGGAGATAGAGCGGAATGGATTTGTTAGAGATTATGAGATGAAGTTACGCAAGAAAGATGGGACAGAGATGGACTGTCTGCTCACCGCGGATGTTCGACATGCTGATGACGGAAGCATTTTGGGATACCAAGGCATCATCCGTGACATCACCGAGCTCAAGCAAATTGTAAATGAACTACAAACCGAGAAGCAAAGATTTCAAACTCTATCAGAGAATGCCCCGTTCGGGATGGTGATGATTGATAAAGATGGCACATTCAGATACATGAATCCTAAGTTTAGAGAATTATTCGGTTATGATTTAAATGATGTTCCTGATGGAAGAACCTGGTTTAGAAAAGCATACCCTGACCCAACCTACAGACATAATGTTATCTCCACCTGGGTTAATGACTTAGACAGTTCCAACCGAGGAGAAAAAAGGCCGAGGACTTTTACAGTGACCTGCAAAGACGGAACGAAAAAGATCATCAATTTTACTCCTGTGCAATTGGAGACAGGCGAAAATTTGATGGCTTGTGAGGACATCACTGAGCGAAAGCAAGCGGAGGAGGCACTCCGAGAAAGCGAAGAGAAATATAGAAGTATTCTTGAAAACATCCAGGACGGTTATATCGAGGTTGACCTTGCTGGTAATTTTACCTTCGTTAATGGTGTGGTCTGCAGACGTCTCGGATATTCCAGAGAGGAATTGATTGGAATGAACAACCGGCAGTATACAGATGAAACAACCGCTAAGAAAGCGTATCAGCTCTACAACAGAGTGTACAGAACAGGGGAACCTGTTAGGAACTTTGAGGAGGAAGTTATCAGAAAAGACGGGACTAGATGGATTTACGAACTTTCGGTATCTCTTATAAGGAACCCAGAAGGGAAACCGATTGGATTCCAGGGTATTTCTCGAGACATTACCGAGCGCAAACGTGCGGAGAAAGAAATGGCAGCCCTTCAAGAACAGCTTCGGGAGTCCCAGAAGATGGAAGCCATTGGTCGCTTAGCGGGTGGCATTGCCCATGATTTCAATAATCTCCTTACCGTCATCAAGGGCTACAGCCAACTCTCCCTTATGGAACTCAAAGAAGGTGATCCCTTGAAGGGAAATATCGAGGAGATCCAAAAAGGCTCCCAACGGGCGGCGGATCTTACACGTCAGCTTCTGGCCTTCAGCCGGCGTCAGGTGATGGAGATGAAGGTACTTGATCTGAACACTCTTTTGAGAGATTTGGACAAGATGCTCCGTCGAATTATCGGTGAGGACATCGAATTGACCACTCTTTTGGCTAATGATCTGGGAAGGGTCAAGATCGACCCAGGGCAGATTGAACAGGTGATCATGAATCTTGCAGTCAATGCGAAGGATGCGATGCCCTCCGGAGGGAAACTTACCATTGAGACGGCCAATGCGGTGCTGGATGAATCCTATGCTCGTAATCATGCGGATGTGAAGCCTGGTCGCTATGTCATGTTCTCAGTAAGTGACACAGGGGTGGGGATGACTCCGGAAGTCAGGGAACGCCTCTTTGAGCCATTCTTTACAACGAAGCAAAAGGGCAGAGGGACCGGATTAGGTCTCTCCACAGTCTATGGAATTGTGAAGCAGAGCGGAGGGAACATCTGGGTATATAGCGAACCCGGTCATGGGACGACGTTTAAGATTTACCTTTCGAGGGTCGATGAGCCCTTGGAGCAATTGAGAGAGAAGACGACGAGGGAGGAACTTCTTCGTGGGAGTGAAACGGTTTTGGTGGTGGAGGATGAAGAGAAAGTTCGTCAGCTGACTGTGGAAATTCTTGGGAAGCAAGGGTACAGCGTTTTAGATGCGTCCCAAGGAGATGATGCTTTGGCTATTTCTGAGAAGCACAAGGGTCCAATTCATCTAATCTTGGTCGATGTTGTTATGCCTGGGATAAGCGGTACTGAGTTAACCAAACGCCTAGCGTTCCTTCGTCCAGAGACAAAGATACTCTATATGTCGGGCTATACAGACAATGCTATAGTTCATCATGGGGTCTTGGAGAAAGGAGTGAATTACATCCAGAAACCTTTTACGATAGACGAGCTAACCCGAAAGGTGAGGGAAGCGCTGGATAAATAATATTGCAGATTGAAAGAATTAAGGGTGATAAAAGAAGAATTATCGAATTTGAAGATGTTAGATAGCTTAAATATGGAACCCTTTCATTATAAAGTTCTTGTAGTGGATGATGAGGAACCAGTGAAGAGATTAATTGTGACTTTATTATCTCAAAAGGGACATCAATGTATAGCCGCAAATAGCGGTTTTGAGGCCCTGGAGAAAATCAAGGAAAATAAATTTGATGCTGTAGTCGCTGGCCTGATGATTTCTACCGGTAATGATCAAATCTCAATGCAATCGGATTTTGCGGCTTTGTAGATACTCGTTACCCAGCAGATAATTCTACAGCATCTGTCAGAGTGGGTATCTTCCTAAAAAGAATTCACAGTTTTTATTAAGAAACACCAGTTCCTCCTATAAATATCCGAATGATTCTACCAAAGTAAAAGGCCAACAATTCCTGATCCATTCTTCCCTCATTACTAAATCACCACACCAATCCAACGAATCCGGCACAGGGACTCTGAACGAATCTTGCCAAAGAAGCGGAGAATACTAACTGAATAGCAGGCTGTTCAATGAAATGTGCTGAGTGATGAAGAGCTAACTCTACTGCTTGAATTTAATGTAAGAGGAAAAATGCTTTTCCGTTTGAATGTAGTCTAAAGGAAAAATCTAAGACAACTCGTTGGGCAGAGATCACTCCCTAGTTGAATTTAATTTAAGAAGAGATGAAAGAAAAGAATTGAATTTCCAACAAAAACAATTCTTCCTGCTCATTCAATAAGGGAGATACCTTTACCAGAAGAATTTACAAATAGAGGAAATTCTAACAGCAGTTGAAATGAACTCCTTCTTTTTCCGAGTAATGGAATTTCAAACCCTACTTCTAATGGTCTTGTTCTTAAGGCTTTTAGTAGGAAAAGACCTCTCTGTTTAGAGAGAGGGATTTTCCTTTAATATGTTTAATATGCTTAATATGTTTAGGAATTTCAGAGATGAATTATTTCAACCGGTTATTGTCCATTTCAAAGAATCCTTACCTGCGATTCTCCGAATCCTTACCTGGGATCTTCCGAATCCTTACGGTGGATTTTCCGAATGGTTACCGCTGGTGGCCTTAATTTCAATATGCCCTGACTAGCATTTGAGTTGACGGGGACAGTGTCAAGATAAGCCTTTTCGCGATTTCCCACAAGTCATTACTGGGAGTCATATTCCAGTATTGAAGATTACGGGATCAACGCAAGCATGACGATTCGTGTTGTACCAGAACGTTTGTTCTAAGAGACTCATTTTAATCCTCCAATAACCTAGCCAAAGTGTCTGATGAATCCCTCAGAAACTTATAAAAACCTTTTGAGCTAACGACGTTTACCTTGCCAGCCAAATGTTCAAACCGTTTTATTAGATTATCCAATTCCTTTCCTTTTGCTTTGGTGATTATATGGATTGGAACATTTTTCCTATTTTTGTTCGGCATCAAACCTTTTATTAACAAACTTTTGAAATCGAAATCATAAGGCGGCATAGAATAACCAACAATGATAATTTCATCTGCATTCATTAAAACATCGCATATCTCCCGATCAATGAACTGCCGGTAAAACTCTATGACACCAGTATCTAATATGCGAGGTCCTCGTTTCGATTCATAAACATGCCTTTTAATTACCTCCTTGATATACGATTCTTTCATGTACAGAGGGGGAATAATTAAGGCAACCTCTAAAAATG